>JBJLAY010000066.1:0-44192 GCA_045568475.1 Candidatus Poseidoniaceae archaeon
AGAACCTGTGTCTACCAGGTCACATCCATCGGTTACAATTGCGTTCTCCATTACACTGATTGTGTTTCCGCCAGTGTTAACTACTGATGAACCACAATCTTCAGCCCAAATTCCGACTGCTGAAGGAGCAACACGACCGCTCGTCTGCGAAAGATCGTTGTTAGTTACGTTAGCATTGTACCCATATTGGATTCCATCAATCAGGATTCCACCATCTGTATCAACTAGTGTGTTACCGTCAATTACTCCATATCCATCTTTGACATAGATACCAGCGTATGAGGCATCTCCTTGACCAGTAATTGTGTTGTCAATGATATTCCAATCTAGTGCACCACGTAGGTAAATTGGTTCAGCTGAGTTGCTGATTGTATTACCTTTAATCAACATGTCAGTTGCTGTTCGATCTTGGGCATAAACACCGTAAGATGGAGTTGTTGAACCACTCATTGTGTTGTTAGTAATTTCAACACCATCGGTGTACGAGCTCAGATGGAACCAAATATCAATGTGGCTTGTATCTTTGAACGTGTTGTTGTGGATAATTGCATCATCTGCACCCCAGTAAGACTGAGCGTGAGCGTACGAGAATCCAGTTCTCCTTAGAGAGACACCTACACCACAGTTCGTTAGAACGTTGTTAGCGATAATGGTACCTTGGTTACCAGCATTCAAACACTGATCTTGTAGAGCAGATGAACCTGTGTTAGGTGTGTTCCTAAAGTGTGTGAAGCTGTTGTTCTGGATATTGAAGAAATCAGCTTCCCAAACATAATTACTACTCCAAGATGACTTGTAACCGTATGTGGTTACAATTGTTCCCAATCCTGCTATGGTAGAGTTCTGAATGTCTGGAACTACATCGTTCCAGCCATTGTATCCGATCTTGATACCTTGAGGGTTTCCGTTATCATCCATTGCTGTTGAGATCCAAGTTGAATCGTGAGCATACATTCTTGCTCCGTATGGATAAGTAGACCAAACGTTTAGTACATCATCACTGTCTCGACTTCCAGTAACTATCAATGTACTGTCGTTCAATGAGTTGTCAGTGTTACCATCAATGTACCACAATCCAACGTCTACCATTACCACTTGGTTGTCAAGGCTACGAGGTGTAGCACCATAGTAACCGTACTGAACCATTCCAGAGGAGTAAGTTCTAGTTCCAGATGTACTCTGTCCTGAACAATTTTTAACATAGGAGTAAGATGTTGAGCTGTAACTGTAACAGATACGAGCATCAACTGTATTTACCAAGTCCATGTTGTGTGTGTTCCCAGAGTTATCCGCCAATGTAACTGAATCAAAGGTGTATCTGAAGTCACCTGCATTGCTGGAAGGACTTGTGTAAAAGTACGATCCTACTTGTGCAACTGTTACTGCTTCATATCCAGATAGGCTTTCAACAACATATCCTGATGCTAATGATACTGACTCTGTAAGGAAATTTAGTCCTGTAGCAATTCCGTTAGAATCTGTAATTCCAGACCCTGTTGGGGAACCAGAACCATCCTTCAGAATGACGTTAGCTCCACTTACAGCGGAAGAATCAGCGACAACAGCAACCTCTAGTTGGCGCATTCTGCTGAATATACCAGACCCTGTTACTTCTACAGTAGTCGAATCTACAGTTCCTTCAATGAAGTCGACTGAACCAGATCCTGTTATCACAACGTCCTTGGTGTTACCGAAAACGCTGTCTGTCAGAGAGATTGTACCTTTACCACCATTCTCTATACCCACTCCATTTGTAGTGAGTTGCATTCCTGAGTAGTCGATATCTTTGTTAGTTGCAGAACCGAATTTGATTCCAGCACCTGTACTTCCAGTGATTGCAGCAGATAAGTCGCCTGCCATGTTCTTGACATAGTATACACCAGCGGTTGAACTACCAGTTATTGTAGCCTCTGTAAGGTCCAATGAACCGGAAGCACCCGCGCTCATCAGTGCGCCGTATGTACCGCCAGAAACGGTCAAGTTGGACATTGTAGAGCTGACAGATCCTGTTACTTCAAGACCTGCATTTGTAGGGTTGGTTACTGTGATATTATCAAATGATCCAGCAGCCCACATTCCTCCGAGTTCAACACCATTCTTTGCACCAGTAATTGCACCATCATTGATTGATGGGACACCGGATTCACGTACGTAGTCACCTAGGTCGCTTGGGTCATCGCCACTGCGCACTAGAATTTCCATACGATCTTGGTAGTTGTCAGCACGGTTGTGCAAAACATCGACGTACATTGTAAGTCCTGTTATGTTAGAGGCAGAAACATCTACAATTGGCATTGTGAATCTCTGGCCTGCACCAGGGCTGTTAGAGTAGTACGATGCATATGCACCACATACGTTGTATGAGCCAGACAATCCTTCAGGAGGAGTCATAACTCCACTGAATCCATACCAAGAAGGACTGTACATACCCCAGTACTGCATTGGATAGTATGAGTTCTGCGATATTGCAGTATTTTCCCAATCGAATCCAGATGGTTTCCTGTAACTGTAATCCCAGTAGCCAGGGTTGTAACTGTAACCGTAGGAGTTACAGCTGTAAGATGGAACTCCAACGTTGTCAGATCCTCCACCTAGA
Source organism: Candidatus Poseidoniaceae archaeon (assembly GCA_045568475.1). Classification (GTDB taxonomy): domain Archaea; phylum Thermoplasmatota; class Poseidoniia; order Poseidoniales; family Poseidoniaceae; genus MGIIa-K1. The sequence goes on from JBJLAY010000066.1 coordinate 2,597, forward strand.
GCACCGTCATAGTATCCAGCAGTTGTAGCTGAGGTAACGTTCCATGAACTTGAACCGTCAGTCAATTCAACATTGTATCGGTCTGTAATCATGAAGTATTTCGTAGTTCCAGTGAATCTAGGGTGAGCATTTCCTCCACCATAAATTGCATCATATCCGACTTGAACATAATCTGTTTCACTGTTCAGGTATGAAGACAAATCGATTGCGTAAGTTGTCCATCCAGTACTTTCTCCGGAGAGAATTGTACTACGGTAAATAGTTGGAAGTGTCATTCCACCATATACATCTAGACCGACATCATTGTCAGTCAGTGTGAAACCGTTGATAGAAGGTGCAGCATTGTGGGAATAAATTCCAACTGCTGCGTTCTTTACTACGATGTTGTCAACTTCTCCTGCAGCGGTCTGTTCGAACATTAGACCGATTCCTTTCTGTCCAGAATTCTGGATAGTCGAATCATCCCAATCAATTGTTCCACCGTTCACGTAAACTGTTGCTTCATTTGCCGCAGCTTGTGCGCTACCGTAAATCATTGCAGAGTTTCTTACAATCATGTTTCCAGAATCAAGGTTGATTCCTCCGGAAACATCGAAGATTTGCCCGCCATTCACGTCTAGAGTTCCGCCTGCAATATCCAAATTTAGCGGATAAGTGCTGGACGATGCCTTTAGAGTACCTGTATCAGTAGATGTGGTTGACAATGTAAGGGATCCACCCGAAGAGATTGTCAACGTTGGACTGTTAGTCGCATCAGATTGAACACGGAATACAGTCTTCATAACAATGTTACAGTCGTCGATGTTTAAATCGCCAACCATTGTTACCTTTCCTTCCCATGTAAAGGTGTTAGTACCACCAGATGCAATTGTTCCATCATATCCTAGTGCGGCTTCAGCATTGGTTAGAAGGTATGCACAGTCCATGTTAGTACCGTTTAATGAAACTGGAGCAGGTTCAAGACGCAATTCGATTGAATCTCCAACGCCGAAACTACCTGGGTACCATGAATCTGTAACCAAGGTTTCGTTCTGACCAGCAGCACCGTACGCTACAAGGTTGTGATCTGTGTATGTGTCTCCACCATCATTTTCTGTAATGACCCAAACACTTGCTGCGCCATTGGAATCAGTCTTATGTGTTCCAATAGTGAATAATACAGAACCTGCGTCAACTAGAGTTGCTTGAACAGTGTGTCCTTCCTTGTATTCCTTTACACCGCCACCTAGGGCCTTGTAAGCTTTCACAGTTGCAAGTCCACCAAAGTAGATAGCACCGGATGAACTTGAAGATACATCACAGTCTGTAGCTGTGTCACAGTCTGTTCCATCTTGGTCAACATCGATTAGTACGATGCGTCCATTGGTAGAAGCCTTTGACATCTCGTCGAAAGTTGTAGGCATTGTAATGCTTCCATCTCCGACAGTAACTGCAGAGTTACGTGCGTAAAGTGCGTTCGTTGATCCAGTGTATGTTACATCAACATCGCCTAGAACGATGTTGTTTGGTGATGCAGAGTTAGAACATGATCCAGATATTGCATATCCAGACGCTTGACCACTAGTGGTAATTGTTTCTGCTAGGACATTATATCCACACCCGGATACTGATATTCCATCAACATCCCAGTCTGCGCCCACAATTCCATCACTACTTGGCGAGTTGCCCATAATTGTCAATGCACCGATTGCTAGATTGTCTAATGTTGGTGCTGTTCGAGTCATGGTGACATCGCCTGCTGTCAGGCCGTTGATTGTAGCACTGCCTCCAGATGGTCCTGCAGCTGTTGATGATGTACCGCCAGGAGCGATTGAGAGCGTTGCTGTTCCCAGATCAACATCTACTAGACTAATTGAGTCCAGAGAGTGTATTGCTGATGTTGCATATCCTGTTACATCCATGTTGAATGCGGAGAAACTGGAGTCAACTCCATCTCCTGCAGAAGTTACAGCAGCACCAGTTTGTGCGGCTGTTGTGGTTGCAGTTAGGTTGCTAATCCAAACAGTTTCGAAATCGACACTGATTAGGCTACCAAATGCATCACTTACATCTACGTTCTCAATAATTAGAGAACCGCCAGTGCTTCCTGCAACGTTAGTAATTCCTCCTCCGTCACATGTATCCATTTCACCATCACGTAGTGTTACTTCAGAATCTTCTGCAAAGTTGAAACAAGCACCGCTTGCTTCGTTTACTTCGAAATCTGTCATTGTAACTACTGTCCCCATTCCCGAGCCGTGCTCGAATGCTGTTTCGACGTTCGTGAAAGTCACGTGATCCATAGTAAAGTTACCAACGTTAGAGTTGCTGACTGGTGAGGAGCCATGACGGCTACCTGCTGCAATCGCTCCATCGGTTGTGTTAGCGAAGTCCACATAAGATAGTGTGTGACGGTCATCTGTTGAACCGCAAGCGCCAGTAAACGCTAGACCCTTCCAAGTTGCAGTTGTTCCAGGTGTACTTTCAAACCTAATGTGGTCTGTCTCGTTACCTTCTGCTTCGAAAGTGGTACAAGCACCATCAAAAGATAATCCCTTACCCGGAGCTACCTGTATGACCACTCCTGGTTCAATAGTTAAATCTGCACCAATTGAGAGATATCCACTCGCAGAACTTGGGTTAATTCTAATCGGTGAATCGATTTTCGACCAAGTCGTTGGCTGAGTAATATCTGCACTAACATCAGTTCCCTTTCCTTCGAATGGGATTAGACGTGTGCGGACTGAACAATCCAAGTTTGTATTGTCATAGCAGTAGTATGATGAGTAGTAACCCCACCATGGAGCAATCATTCCTTGTTTTGCATAAGTTCCCTTGTTAGGGAGATCAGGCATGTTAGAAGTTGCGTAAAGACCACGCTCTAGAGCAGTAGATCCGTCTGCTTTGAACCACATAGCACCGTGGCGTTGGATGTGAATACGGTTCTTTGAATCTGAACCGTTGTATTCAGTTCCGAAATATTCGAAAGTGAAACCATCAGGCATGTCGATGTTGGCGTTACAACCAGTCTTGTATACTGGCCAGTATGAACCCCAGTTGTAGTAACATCGAGATCCATACGCCATTTGAGAGGTTGAACTCTTACCAACGATTTGTGTATCCCATGTTGGTAATTCAGTCATACCCAAATCGAATGTTTCGGATGAATGACCAGAGCTATCTGTACCAATTCTGTAGTTTACAGTATGAGGGTTAGCACCATTCAGATATCCTTTATCTTGACGTAGAGTTGCCCCGTTGTTACGAGTCATGTCTTGATATCCAACTGTTGCGTAATCATATGTAGCCTTACAGCCTGTGTCATACTTGAACTCAATTTCGTTTGTTACGTCATACAAGAGAACCTGGTAGGTACAAGTGTATGATTGAGTGTATCCCATATCATGCCATTCTACGACGAAGACCTTGTTCGGGTCTCCAACTTCGAAGGACCATCCAGCGCTAGAGGTATTGTTAGTATTAACACCTGTAGATGCAATGCTCGTATCGGTTGCTGTAACGTAGTATTCGATGTTTGAACCACGCTCTAGATCTTCTAGAGTAGTAGACCAGTCACATTTAGCTTGTTCACATGCAGTACGAGAACTGGATGGAGATAGCACCTTGCTAGTCCATGCATTAACCGTACCATCTGCGTCTGTAACGCGGTACCACATCATTGGCCCATCTGCTACTGAAGTCTTCAATCCAGATGGAGGCTCTCCACCATCAGAGATGGTAAAGGTGAATGTTCGATCTCTCGAGTGAGAGTCTCTCATTGTACTGTGGTCGATTTCTGGAGCAGTTGTATCTGGCTCAGGTTTGACCTTTGCAGATTTGTAGATAATGCTACCAGTGCCAGCCATTACACCACCAGAACCTACACCTAGGGCAAAGCCAGAGTAAGTGTAGTAGGTACTGGTTAGGTAACCGCTTCCTGCGTTACAATTAGGGTTGCTGCTTGAAGAACGGAAGAAGTAGTAGAATCCGTTTGTTCCGACACACATCCAGTTAGCCTTGGAACTGCTGTAAATACCGCTCCAGTCAAACTTACCGAAAGTACCGCTAATATCAGCAGGTATGTCGACAAGGTGGCTCTTTTGGTTACCGTAGGTATTGCGGTATGCCGCAGTGTCTCCTGATGCCATTATCTGTTCAATTCCAGTATCAGTGCCTAGACCGACCATAGCCCACTTGTTAGAGGAGCTGTCGTATAGGTAAATCAAGTTCATTCCAGGACCATCATCTGCACTTAGTGTTAGATAGCCGCCTGAGGATGCCACCATATTCATGGTTCCAGCTACTGTTCCGCCGTATCCGTAGTATCCACTAGGTGCGCTGTTGTGCCACTGAATTTGCCAGTTAGCCCATGAGGTACTTGTACCTGTGTAGAAACATGAATTGCTTCCAGTTCCACAATCAGATGTATCGAATTCGAAGACGTACTCGTCAGAATTGTCATAGTAAGTCATCTGTCGATCGAATGTCTTTGCTGTATTCGATGTTGTGTAAGCACGTACATCATTATGGGTTACAGTCAACTTGCGATCTGTGCCAGCATTGGCTACATCGTCAACGAAGAACCAGTATGCACCAGATGATGGTGCAGAAGCTGAATTCGGGCTACCTGTACCACCAGATGGACTTGTCGCAAAGTTGGGTGTTGCGGCACCGTCCTGATATGCCCAGTAGTACTTGACATAATCACCTGTTGAAATGGATCCAGTTGTTGCACGGAAATCACAATCGGTTGAACTTGAACCGCAAGTGCCGATAGTTGTCGCCTTAACTGCAGTGTAAGTTCCATTGTTGATTGAATAGTACATATGTGGAGCACCAGTTGAGGTTGTATCGATACCACCATTATCCATCAGGTTGGTGAAGAATGTTCTCTCACCTGACTTGTAGGATGTGATTCCAGTGTATGGAACGAATCCGTCAATAGGAGGTGTAGTATCTGAACCACCCGAGTAAGTAATCTGCATGTATGATGCTCTACTACCACTACTGTAGGTGTAATAGTAAACTGTTGAAGAATATGGAGCGTTTGAACTCATACCTATAGTTCCACCATTTGTCAGTGCACTTGTAACATAGTTGTGACTTCCAGTTGATGCAGCACATGCTGTTGCAGTGCTACAAAGAGTAGCTGTTTTCCAACCGGTACCGAATGTGTGCGTTGCTGCTGTTGCAGAGTTATACGCAGAACTTATCATTTTACCGTTCTGAGATGAACCACCTGTTGCAACGTTAGTCATAACACCATTACAGCTCCTTGAAGCAATCAAGTACTGGTAACTAGATTGTGTACCACACTTCTCCATAACTACAACTTTCATGTTGCTTCCAGAAGGCGCGTAATTGTAACCATAGTTGTAATATTGCTTCCAATCAACCTTTTCAATAGTCGCTCCTGTTGGCAGTGCATTTGCAGCAGTGAATGTTACCTTGTTCCATGGAACGTAGTAAATTCTGTACGAGTTTCTCTGATGATCTCCACGTACGGAATTGTAACAAGATCTGTAGTATACGTAACAATCTCCTCCACCTGCTCTCATTACTCTAACTGATGGATCGATTGCCAATGGGAACTGGCGGTCTTCATCCATCAACCAATCTGCATCTACAGCGGTTGTAAGAATAACTATTTCACCGTAGACTTGGACAAAGTAGGTACCTGTGTATGGCGGGTTTTCGCTGCCAGCTTCGGTAACTACTGGTTCAGGGATTGTTGCAAGAACTTCCCCTGTCTCCAAGTTTCTGATTGTGAGTTCTTCCTGAGTCTGAGTGACTTCTTCGCGTAGAAGGTCATCTCCAAGGAATAATCCATATCCTGTAGGAAGGCGCATTTGTTCAGTTACGCCAAAGTAAGCCACATTCTCATCGAGTACTGGGCGTTCTCTGATAACCAGGTTCTGCTTAAGTTGAGTTGATTCCACAGTGTAATCCAAATCGAAACCTTCAGCGATTGGGTAACGGATTACGTTACCACCGACTGAGGTCGCATCGATTGATGGAGAAGTCATGTATGCCATTGGCATAGTACCAGACTCATCCAAAGTCACGACACTGGGGTTTATTCCAGTAATGATTGGATCAACGTTGTGGTTGACCATCACTGACACACCGTTCTGGAATTCTGAAGCGAAGGAGACCTCATACAAGTTCTCCTTTACTTCCCAACCATAGGCGGTAGCCATGATGTTGAGGTCAATTTGTTCCCAAGAACCAATATCACTCATGTAGTGTATTGGCTCTGAAGATGTAATCAGAGAAGTGTCACCGTTATCTAAACGGTAGGCTTTCTGATTCATTGTCCTCATTCCCTCGAGCTCCGAGGTTTCATCGTATTCATATTGTGCAGGCTCATAGACGTCTGGTAGAGCGAAATAATCATCGCTTTCTTCACTCGCTACTGCGAGGTCAGATTCTACCTGAGGTGCGTCAGTTTGCACTAGATTGGTCATTGTCATGCCAACCATCAATGCGCAAAGCAATAGGGCAATTCCTACGCCACTCATTACGGTCTTTTTATTCGTGTTTTTGTTTCCCAACATCACGTCATCATCTCCTTACGGACTGTATGCAGTAATCCTCACGCATTGTATCCCTTATGAGCATTGGGGTACATGCGCTTTTACATCATCATGTAAGAAGCCAAGATTGAGGGTTAATTTTTTTGCCCTCGGGTCCAATTAATGGAATTCTACGCTCGGAGGCAAATATGTATTCAGGATGGCTATTTACAAAGGTTTCCTAATGATCCAAAGAGTACACTGCTCAGTATTATTCGGATTCACCAACTAGAGAAGATCTGCCAGGTCTATTTGTTTCAAATGATATTATGTGACTCTCCATATTCAAATAATAACAAAAAAATAACTTTTATTTTTACTAAGAATGTGAAAAACGGTGTAGTTATGAAACTGCTAACTTTTGTGGCCAGATATAGGAGGTATAAAATTAGAATATTTGAATGAGATTTTTCATTAATCAACTTCAAAACTGGAAGCTCCATTTCAAAAATGGGAACTACAGATTTAGTGATTTGTAAGAGAAAGAAGGGGGGGCCATGAGGGGCGACGAATCGCCCCTCATGGCAGCCTCGGTGTCTAGCACCGTTATTTGCTGTCAGCTTGGGTTATGAGATCAGTAATCCCAGTCCTTGCCGTCATCACCATCTCCGCCACGGGAGAGGATGAATGCACCGACAACGAATGCAACGACCACAAGTCCGATGATTGCGCCCCATGCTCCTGCAGGGATGCTACCTTCAGCATCATCATCTGTGCTTCCAACAGTACAATCTGCACTATCTGGGTCAACTTCACAAGGATCTTCTTGTGTGTTCTCGTGTACTAGAATTATGTCAGTACCTGGAACTGCGTTGTCCATGTTCATCTTGTTGTCATATGGTACTGCTGTGAAGTAGTACGACTTTGTTCCAGTTCCACCAGGGTGGTTGATGTCTAAAGTGGTTGAATCTCCAGCATCAGAACAAGTAGATGGCATTTCACCGCTAGTAGTCCAAGAGTAACTTTCCCAGCAGACCATCCAGCCAGCAACATCTGATGTGTCTTCACCAGATACGGTCCAAGAAACAGTCCATGCATTCGAGTCTGCCTTATTTGCAACAGTCATTGCTGTAGCAGATGCATCGCCGTCAACTTCCTTGTCAGCAGTTGCTGATTCGGTTGCAACAGTAGGATGGCATCCACCCACGTTACAAACTGATAGTGTGTAGGTGTATGTTTCACCGTGTGTAGTATCAGTCTGACCACTCATCGAATGTCCAACAAGGGTTGTGTTCTCTTGGGTAGTCGAACATACATTGTTTGAATCACAAATTTCCATTTGTAACCAGTCAAAGCCAGGTACAGTGTTTCCATCGTACGACCAAGTTGCAGTAATGTCTCCGCCCTTTGTAGCTACGACATTCAGTGCAGTAGGATTACCTTCTGGCGCCTCGATTATCTGTAGAACTCCACCCATAAGGACAATTTCTCCCTGTGGCAGAACTTGGTTTCCAACACCCATATCGATACTGATTGTTCCAGCATTGATTGTTGAATCAAGTTGAGCCCAGTTACCATTACTAATCCAGAACACGCTTGTTGGTTCCAAAAGTGCCGGATCGTAATTAATGGTAATCGACTGTGAGTCAACATCTTCTGGCAAGTAGGTTGTCGATGGTATGTAATCGATAACAGCAACTGATGTGTATTCACCTGCATATCCAAAGGATGTTAGATCCTGTGTATATTCACAACTTCCCTCACTACAGTCGTCAACAGTTACTTGGAATGGGTTGTATCCATCATAAGTTAGGTCATATAGCATTTCAATTCCATTATCTGTGCTGTCTTGAGCAACGATTTGATTCCAAACGAATACGTTAGTGAAATCTGTTGCGGTTGAGCCATAAGCATCAGAAACTGTAACTGAGTATGTGTTAATTCCAGCCCATTCACTAGATACTGCGTTTAGGGAACAAATTGCGAACATAGAGCCCATTCCGTTACATTCTGAAGGCATTGGCAATCCATCAACTTCAGCCATGCCAGGGTGAGTCCAGACATAGTTCAGGGACTCGCCACTGTCATCATCTGCATCAAAAGCATCTGCGATAAGTGTAATTTGACCAGCGCCAACAACGATTGAGAACGCTTCTTGTTCAACTGTTAGAGAAACTGCAGGTCTGTTGTTTAGTGCAGTAATTCCGTAAATCGTAGAGTCATCATTACGAGCAGACATGTCTGAGATTGGATCTCCGTTACTGTCAGTAGCATTTATCATCGACACAGTTGCTGTGACATTGTATGTTCCTGGCACGAAGTTAAACATGATACATGCTTCACCCATTTCGTAAGCAGAGCCTGGATTGAAAGGATCATCTCCCAATTCAGCATGCATGTACGGTTCTCCAACTCCATAAGAACAATCGTCAGCATCTTCGGTAGTTGTTACGCCTGTGACTGTGTTTTCGATTTCGAATGTTACCTTCCAATCATACATAGTTTCCAAGGAAGTACCTAGGTGGCTTACTGTAGCTTGTACACTAGACCATGCTGGGTTCAAAGGACTTGTAACGATTCCAGGCATTGTTGGTTGGCTAAGAGGAGTATTGTTCTCATCCAAGACATATCCTTGGTTAATGACCAAGTTAACGACTCCGATATCGTGGTAAGTTTGAATCATACCTGTGATTTCTGCTTCGCTTGTTGCAGCATCATCATCTTGGTATTGTGTAACTTCACAGAAATCCTGAACGTCTCTTTGAGTTCTGTTTTCTCCAGAACCTTCTTCGACTGTTCTGATACAATCTGCCATTTGCCCGTACATTACGTAACTGACAAGGATAACTTCAACACTGTAAGTTCCACTGCCGCCAGATGTATCTGGAGACAGAGTACCTTGCCATGCCGAAGACGATGTGAAATCGAGTACGTACCTAGTAGCGTTGGTAGTGTTATTGTCATCCTCACCATTACGGTAGGTTTCTGTATCGCCTTCAGTTCCGAACTCTGCTAACTGAGAAGTACCAGTTAGGTCTTCTCCTGCAGGTCCAAGCGCTGAATCGATTGTTCCTTCCACCTTAAGTTCAAGTGTAATGGAACGTGCTTCCCAACTAGTAGAACCACCTAGTTCTACAGTCAAATCAAACGCTTTGTCACCATCTCCACCTTCGACTTCCTTTCCAGAAGCCCAAGATAGGTCAACGATGATGTCGGTCCAGTCCACTACTGAAACAAGGTTTTCAGAGTAGTCATTTCCAGCGTCACTGTCGCCTAATGCAGAAGTTGTAACTACGACTACATAGTCACCAGTGATCGGTGTCCAAGTTACCATTGCACCTTGGTACATCATGGTGTACTTCCCATAGTCAAGCACATCACCAGCAGCTAGTGAAGACCATGGGCAAACGAATGAGTCATCACAGACTACATCGCCATTTGTCCAGGATAGGTCGTTTCCTGCTGCATCTTTGGCAATCATGCCACGTGTGCCACCTTCAGACAAGTATACTGTGACGGTAATTCCCATCTCTTCGATCGCAGTATCACCCGCGTTCTGTATATATGTCTCGAAGTTTACATCTTCGCCGGCTTTCAGTGTATGTAACTTTTCGCCAGTAATGCTGTCGGTCGTTGTCGCTCTAGGCGACAGAATGCTTACAACTTCAGCGTCAGGGCCAGTTCGTCCATCTGCTTCGTTCGTGTTTTTAGGTTCCAGTTCAGCTAGGTCAAGTGCAACTAGCGATGTGCTAGCTAGCATAATTACTGCCAAAATCATGGGGGTTAACTTGCTCATTGTCATCTCCTCCAAAAGGGTCGGTTGCTCTCCCGACGACATATAGGGTATTTAGGAGTTGGCAAGGACGATTCAGTTACACATCGCCAATATAGAGATTTATTTTTACAACTATATGTCTTTCAGTACCACATTTATTATTAAAAAAGAGTAATTAATAATTCAAATAGCCACTACTTGGTACAATGTGTTTGTGTATTCAAAATCGTAATTTTGTGTATTCTATATCAGAACCAAGATAATAACTAACTAAGAAAATTAATCAAGTGACGATAGTGCTTGAGAAGGAGTGACTTTAGTCGCTTTAGATACTGGCATCCAAGTAGCAATCAAAACCAATACCCATCCTCCGATTACAATTGCTATTACCTCTCCCCATGGCAGTATTAACTCCACGCCCTGATCTTCCCAGAACGTTCGATAAAGAGCAAGATGGAACATCATTGCAACGACTGCTCCATTCAGCATCCCCAAAAGGGATGTCCAACTGACTTCGAGTATCATCCCTCCCATTACCATCTTCTTCCTGAAGCCTAAAGCTCGTAGCATTCCAATTTCACCCGACCTTTCTGATACTGATCGATAAGTTACAACTCCGATTCCAGCAATACCCACAATCAGACCCAGTGCCAAGTATGCCTGGAAGATAGATAGAATCGCGTAAACCAGACCAAGTATCAGTAAGATTTCCTCTTCGATTACCGAAGAATAAACTCCCTTTGAAGCGAGGTCATTAGATAGTGATTCTTCTAGTTCTACTGAGTTAGAATTTGCATCGTGAGAAACATAGATTCTAGTGACTACACCTCCATACTGTTCCTCGACTATTTCGCCATTCATCCATATGCCCTGAGAGAACAACTGACTTGACTCAGAAAGTATACCTCCAACCGTCACATTTCTGCTATTTCCCGGGTTGGAAATATCAATTAGTGAAATCGATTTTCCAATTGGAAGAGTTATCCCCATAATTGATTCTCCTGTGTTAGGATCTATTAGGGCAAATGAACTATCTACAAACACTATATTTGGATTTGAATTTAGAGAATCCCAAGCCTCTTCTTGTGTACTTCCTAATGAACTATCCCAGTCCTCTAGAGGTATACCTCCATGTCCGGTAAATCCGGAGTCCACTCCTCGTAAAATATAACCAATTTTTTCATCGCCATCATCAACCCAAACCACTGCGCGATTTACCAGACCTACCGCATCAATATCCGAGGGTGATGTTTGGTTTAAGCCCCAGTCTTCTGGATTAGAAGAAAGCTCTAATGGCACTTGTCTTGAAGACGAAAGAAGGATTTCGAAATCGCCGCTGGCGTCTTCTACATACCCTGCGGAATGCTCCTGGAACTGTACAGAGTACCCTGCAAGAACAATTACGCTAAAGACGGTAAGTGAAAACATACCCATTATCACTGCAGTTTTCATTGGAGAGGCAGAAGGATGCGCCAGAGAGACTTTCACTATGGGGCCAAAACGTTTGGTGAAAAGGGAACGGCCAACTAACCAGGAAGCCACTCGTGGAGCAAGTCCTGAAAGAATCATCACTCCTGCGAAAACTTGTATCATGCCCAGAACTGCAAAGGTAATTTCATCTGGTTGAATACCTGCATCAACAGGAGCCCATGAATCAGGAGAAAGTGCCCACAATGATAGGCAGACTCCCATTGCAGCCATTGTATTACGACCAGTGTTACGAATTGTCCACCCTCTAAGGTGTGGAAGAACATATGTGAAAATCGGGACTAAACCGATAATCATCATGGAAGCCATAATGTGCCATAATGCAAATCTAAGTGAAGAGGATGAGTCTACGGTGAGGATTGTCAATCCAGATAGCATCCCTCCTCCGACGAATACGATCAATAACAGTACTAACCACCATGGTATTCCCCTATTACGCATAGGTGAAAGGTTGCGTAGGGCTTGGACAATGTTGAGACGGCTGGTCCAAAATGCGGTTAGCCAAAGTGTAATCATAGCTATCAAAAAGCCGTATGACATACCAATAAGCATGCTGTCATAGCTGAATGAAAACGATACGCCGTCCACCCCTGCACTAGCAAATACACTGTTGAATGCCAAGGAGATTAACCATGCCAAGAATAAACCAAACAACCCTCCAAGAATAGATGCTGCAGAAGAAGTCATCATTCCCTCCATCAGTGATAGGGAGCGCATGTCTGAACGTTTCAATCCAATAGCCCGAATAATCGCTTCATCCGCCCTTCGGCTATCTGCAAGCATCATCACGATAGTTAGAACCAACAAAATGCCCGCACCTATTGTGAATGCTCCAAAGACGAGGAACATAGCAGATAGAGCGCCAGCCCCTTCACTGGCAGCAGCTAATGCTTCTTCCTTGGCAGCCACTATCTTGAGATTCATTGAATCAACACCAGAAACATTGTCTAGCCAAATCTCAACCGATGTTTGATTCCCCCCCGTGATTACTAAGATACTACGCTCTCCTTCAGATGCAGCTGCTAATTCTTCACCATCAGATAAATTGACAAAACCGATGATTATGGATTCTAATTCCTCTAAACCAGGAGCATCTAATGATGACATGTTGCCTTCTATTTCCAATGTCAGAGGCAACTGATCGCCATATGCCCATGGAACTAGACCGTTTAGCAGAACATTCTCTGAGGAATTTAGATATGAAAGCCTAGATGAAATCAAAATATCTCCTTTATCTGGCGACAATGCACCATCTGTTGCCAACAATAGTTGTGGCATTATACCAAATCCTCCAATGTCAACCGTAACCGGAAGACGTGGCGATAACTCTCCATCATCAACAATTACTCCAAATGTAGTAGAGCAGAGCAGTTCGCCATCATACGCAAATACTCTCTCATCGCAGATTGAATCAAAATTTGATAGGAGGGTTACTTCACCATCAAATTTGAACAAAGAGTCGTTATCTATCAATAACCCTCCTTTCGAAGCACCCATGCCTATTGGTGAAGATATGCCTGAAGTAGTAGTCCAACCATTTGGCGTTCCAATCAATACTTGTTCATCGAAAGCCAGCCATTCTCCCGAAATTGAAGATTCTAGCCAGGCCCCATCTACGTAATGATGTACTTCTGTACCAGTTAGATGCTTTACTGCAATCCAATCTTCGCCTGAATCATTCAGATAATCCATCGAAAAGATGGTGGACGGTAAATCGGGGAGCCCTTGAGGCAAAAAGGCTGCTATTAGGACCTCTTCTCCTTCGGAATGGTGAATTAAATCGTTGTCCTTATCGTTTGGAATTTCACTCAAACCATCACTATGGGCGACTAAAATAGAATCACTGAGTAAAGTTACATCATTTATCAGACCTCCATCGGGAACTTCCCATCCGTGACTAGAACCTGCTCGGTCCTTTTGGTAAGAGACTGCTCCTCCTGAAACGTACCAATCTCCGTCATCAGCAATCAGAATCTCATCAATCCTATCGTCCGGCAGAGACATTATTTTGGCAGATTGTTCGATTTGCTTCAGAGGTATTTGTAGAACCTCCATAGCGGAACCACCAGCAAGAAGCGAAGTAGAGTTTTCATTCCAAGACTCCATGAATCTAGCATCAAGTCGGCCCAGGCCTACTCCATTAGAGATAGAAAGGGCATCTCCATCTGTATTTATCTCAAAACCTGCTGATTCATAATCAATTAATTGATCGAATAATAATTTGACATCAGATATACTCTCTGATGCTCCTAAGTCCTCATACATGGAAACCCTAAGCATGTTTACTTTCCAATTTTTTGATTGTAATTGTTGGCTCAGTTCGAGTGAAGTGAAGATTGCAGGAGATTTAGTGCCACTCATTGAACCTCGGCCTTCCATCTCGATGACGGATCCTATTGTAACATTCTCAGAGGTTCTAATCAACTCTGCATCATCAGAATATGAATACCAAGATAATTCAATTATATCGCCAGCACCTAATTCTAATTCATCTGAAGCTACTTGGTTGATAGCAATCCCCTGCCACCCAGAATACGCGTACCAGCCAGCAGACGGTATTGCCTTTCCATCTGTTCGCGATAAAGTCGCAGTAGTATCCAAACCATGACTCCACTGGTCTGCTAGACCAGACGCTAGAAGCGATTGCCCGAATAGAGTTGTCAAATTATAATCCATATCGTAAGAAAAACCAGTTCGGCTATCTCTTTGATAAATCAATAAATCAGTATCTCCGTACACAGATTCTACTTCTTTACTCATAGTTGCATCTAGGCTATCTCCCACTACAAGTGAGGAAGTAATAATTGATGAAGCGATTAACAAACCTGCCATCATTAGCGCAGCCTGCCTTGGTCTACGTTTGACTTGCTGCCAGGACAAACGGAATACCACTAAACGTCGAGGAGATAATAATGGTTGCAAAAATACACACGAAATTAGGCCTGCTGAAATTGTGCAACCCCAGGTTGCGACAAAACCTAATTCAAACCAATTCAACAAATACCAAATTATCCATGCATCGATAATTGGCCCTAATGCGAGAATTACAATATACCATTTCTTGAAGAAATCATTTCTTAATCCCCATGCGGAGCTTGCGCTGATTGGTAATATCAGCAAAATTACCGCAAAGGTTTCGAATAGCATTCTCATTCCTCTTCATTCATTATACGGCCGTCTGAGATTCGGATTATTCGGGAGCAGCGTTTTGCAATAGTGTCATCGTGAGTGACGATAATTAAAGTGGAACCCGACTTATTCAAGTCAAGTAACAAGTCCATAACTTGGTCACTAGTTGTGGAATCTAAGTTACCCGTAGGTTCATCACACAATATAACTGAGGGTTTGTGAACAAGTGCTCTGGCAATGGAAACTCTCTGTTGTTGGCCGCCGGATAATTCCGCTGGCCTGTGTTCACTTCTGTCGCCTAATCCTACTTTTTCCAATGCATCAAGGGCTTTCGACCTTGCACTAGAGGTATCATCGCCCAGCAATAAAAGTGGAATTTCGACATTCTCTACCGCATTCATCACTTCCAGCAGATGAAATTTCTGGAATATGAAGCCCATCTCTCTTCCTCGAAGATTGGTTCTTTCATCGTCACTGATTCCAAATAGCGGCTTCCCTGCAACTTTTACTTGCCCCGCAGAGGGGTCGTCAATACCTGATAAAATGTTGAGAAGGGTTGTCTTTCCGCATCCCGAAGGACCCATGATTGCAACCATCTCACCTTGTTTGATCTCAAGATCGATTCCTCTTACGGCCTGGACTTTTTCATCGCCCATTTCGTATATCTTCCAAAGTCCCTCACATGCAAGTGCGACTGCCATTGTACTGCACACGCCGCCACGGGTTGATAAGATGGTGCTCAATAGCGTAGTCATGCAGGTGAAAGTGATGGCTTTTGGACCACTGGCTGAACAGATTGGAGGAAGAGAACATAATCTCGAAGTTCCTCCAAGTTCTTCTGTACGCTTCTTACTAGAAGAAATAGGGATCGAAATGTGGCTCAGTCAAGGACTTATAGTCAGTGTCAATGGCGAAAAGGTCGGTGAAGATGAGCCGTTGGACGAGGGTGATGAAGTTGCTCTGCTTCCACCTGTTTCTGGCGGCTAACAGCCGATTGATTGACAAAGCGGGAGCAACTCGCCTATACCAGAGGGGACAAAATGAGGTTCGGACCGTTTGAAATCATGATTCTACTCGCTATCTTCTTCTTATTATTTGGAGCAGAGAGACTACCTAAGCTCGCAAGGGCTGCAGGTCAGTCGAAAGGCGAGTTTCAAAAAGGATTGAATGAAGTTACAACAATGCCATCTACTACGAATACCGAAAGTGACCTAGACGCTGGTGGAAAAACCAAAGAGGTAGAGATTGCACAAAAGGCGGAAGCCGCTGGAATCGACCCCACAGGGAAAACCACTGAGGAAGTCGCAGAAGAGATCTCTGCTGCTGAAGAGTGATACGTTTGACTTGGCTTTCAGCAATTTTTGCTTCAATATTTGGAGCAGGTGAAACCATAGAAGAGATTCTCGAAGAGGAATGACTAATTTCTAGAACGCTTGACCTTCATTGGCGAACCGCAGATATCACATTCTTCTTCTTTTTGCGAGGATGCAGTCTTAGTTGCTCTACAACCAATACATCTCAATTCCCATGACCATTGTTGCTTACTTCTTTTGTTTGATACCGCTTCGAATGGATGGTCAACTGAGCGACATACATTCTGTAATGAATAATCATCTGTAAACAATGTTTCACCAGTAGCTAGTGCCAAAGCAAGGATGTCTAGATCAACAGGGCTTAGGCGAGGAAGGTCGCCTGTTGTGGCAGCGGCAGATTCAGCATCACCAGTACCCATGCTCATCCATTCAATATCGATAGACTCGATGAGCATTGCTCGTTGCGGAGATAAACGACGTAACTCTTCTAATTGACTATGAGCAACGATTCCGCCAACTATCCTCTCTACCGGCCAGTGGAGTAAGGCTGCAGTATCTAGCACCGGCATATGACACGGGGTCAGGTTTTGCAGCAATCAAGACTTCGATTAAGAAAGGGTTCATTCGTGTGATTGTCGCCCCATGGGTTAGATGTCGTGGAAAGAGGCGATTGTCGAATGGTTCGACGGATTTGGTTCCTTGAGTCTTGGAGCCATGTCTTTCACCGAGGCAATCATTCAGCCAGTGCCTCCAGATTTGCTATTTTTACCAATGCTAGTTAATGCCCAAGGAGATTCTGCCCTAGTGGTATGGCTATGGGGAGTAATAACCATCACAAGCGTACTCGGTAGCCTTGTTGGCTATTATATTGGCAAAAAATGGGGCCGGGATCTATTCAACCGATTCAAAGCAGAAAAGCATCTTCAAAAGATTGAGGCTTTGACACTAAGATATGGAACTGCAGGTATATTCATTGCAGCATTCTCGCCCATTCCATACAAGGTATTTGGCTGGGCTGCCGGAATGGGTGAAATGAAAATCAAACCATTCGTAATCGCAGGTTTATTTGGGCGTGGATTGAGGTTCGGACTCGAAGCAATTCTTGTTGGAATGTACGGCAATAAAGCTCTAGATGCACTGTGGTGGCTACTCGATAGAGAGATGTTAATCGGCGTACTGCTAATCATATCAGCAGGTCTCATGTGGCTAGT
Source organism: Candidatus Poseidoniaceae archaeon (assembly GCA_045568475.1). GTDB lineage: Archaea > Thermoplasmatota > Poseidoniia > Poseidoniales > Poseidoniaceae > MGIIa-K1. The sequence continues at coordinate 20,007 of JBJLAY010000066.1, forward strand.
TATTCGTTGGTGGAACGACTTGGCGGTCGACCCCAACATTCATCAATAATCAGCGTTGGGCGAGGGTTAGTCTGCTTGCGTGGTGTAGTGGCCCATCATTTCGGGTTTTCATCCCGGCGACCCGGGTTCGAATCCCGGCGCGAGCACCATGACTTTCAAAACACTCAAACTGTTGTCAAGTTGTTTTCGCTGGAACAGGTTTTGATTACTCAGTACCCTTGGTCTGAGAATCATCAATTGCATTTGCAGGTTGCTCAGGTTTAATTGAATACATCAATAGAACAAAAGCTGTAGAAAAGGGGAACATGCTACCGAATAAGAACTTGGGCTCAAATTCAATAAGACCAGAAGACCAACCATAAATCTCCAATAATGCGATCAATGAATGACCTAATACAAAGAAGCGTCCGAAGATGTGGAGGTTTTCTTTGACATAAATCGCTACGAGCCAATGTGTTACTCCAAACAAGATGGCTAAAACTCCGGTATACCAACCGACATAGACTCCGTACTTAGTAAGATGAGGACCGACTGCCATAATCGTTCTTGGAGAAGCAACAATTAGTATTCCAACCATTAATGGTACTAAACCTGTCAATTTCATTATTGCAGATAAGCCAATTACCGGCCCTTCGTCATCCTCTTCCATATTCTTAGATTAGTTGTACATCTAATAAATCAATCTCCGGCTGAAATGGTAAAACATCGATTAATCAATGCCCTTACATTTACAGTTGGGAAAAAAGACAATATCAAAACATAGAACTACATTTGACTACAACTCGTAAGAAGGTTAAATTGCATCGGGCAATAACATTAGTGTGTACGAGTATGCGCCGCGTAGTTCAAGACAACAGGGCCGAAGCCGGCACAAGTGCACTGATCATATTTATTGGACTCGTAATCGTTAGTTCCATTATTTCAGGATTAATTTTGGGAGTTGGTGCGAATATTTTCTCAGAAGCTAAATCAGATGCTCAACAAAATACTCCAAATATCCAAGGAATTGTAAATATTGCAGTGCTAGAAATTTTTGACTTGGGGGCAGTAGACCAACTTCATATTGTATTCGAATTACCTTATGTTGGTACACCAGTAGCCGACACTAGTGTGTCGTGGGTTATGATGTGCCTTCCAACGGGAGGGAATAACGTTGTTTTCGACCAAGGTGACTTCACCCCTGCAACTACAATGCTAGGAGATGGGCAAACGGTTGCTGATGAAACAGAATTTATTCCAGGAACAATATACCGCATGGTGTTAGACCTGACCACTAATTGTGATTTAGATAGCACAGAAGAAGCCACATTGATTATTATTGTTGACAAAGGCAGGACTCAAGAACGATTCTTGGAAATTGGTGCAGCGCCGTATGAAGGCCAGGATCTAATGTGAGGGATTTAAATGCGTAGATCTAAACTTAAATCTGATGATTCTTGCACTGCAGGAACCGGTGCTGTAATCATATTTATCGCAATGATATTGGTATCCTCAATAATCGTTGCAACTCTAATTGGTGTGACCGAAAAAATTACTCAAAGAACCGACAGAACTGCTGAAGACGCCAGAATGAAGATTGTAAATACGGTTATTATCACTGGAGCATGGGTTTACGATAGTTATGACGATATGCTATTTATGATGGAATTTGGTCCAGCAGGTGAAGCTGTAGAACGCTTAGATGTGATATATGTGTTAACTTGCACAGACCAAGATGGGACATTCAATTTCCGGTCCGCAGCATTAGGTGATTCAAGAGGAGGTTCATCAATAGCAGTCTGGGAGGTTGGCACACCAGGCCCCGGTGAAGCGGGACACACAATGGTCAACAATTTCCAACCGGGAGGAATATACATGTTCACACTCGATGGAGGAACACAGGATGACCCTACCAGTGATGAATGTGGACCTGTGTATCTGGACCGCGAAGGCATAAGTGCTAACCTATACCTGCATATTCCCAATGGCATGTCTACTCATCAGATCTTGACTTTATCAAACGGTCGAGAGATTGGTTCTCAAATTATCTGAGTGCTAACATTTTGCACATTTAAGGTTTGATTTACAAGCCTAAATTCATAGTTGTTTGCAAAGTACAATAAATTGTAATTGTTAGGACTAATCATGAGTGGCTTCGTTTCCAATTGGGAAGACTTACCTGCGGGTGAGTGGCTGCCGAATGATGAACATGGAGTTCATTGGTACAAAGCCAATGACGGAACGCATTGGTATTCGACCGAAGATGGTTACCGCATCTGGGAAGATGCACCAGTTGAGAGAATTGCCCCTGCTGTGCAAAATCATTCAAGAAATATGAATCAAGACTTCGGCAAGGACTATTTTTCGGAGTATGATTTTGAGGAAGATGATGACGATGATGATGACTATCTATCTGGTTCTTTCAAAAGAAAAAAATCTCCATTTGCAACTGTCTTAATTGTATTGATACTCATAGTAGGTGGGGGCGCAGCAGGCTACTTCATCTATGGTTATTTCAACAAAACTCCAATGGATGAGTTCTACGGAACAACATACTGGGGATACTCCGATGGAGAACTTTACGGGTATCTATTTGAGGATAAAAATAGTTTTGATACGATCTCTGAACCGGAATATCAAGAAGACGGTTGCGACTCAGATTCAGAACAATATGGGAATTCAGATTATTTATGCATCTATGATTTTGCTGCATTATTCGCAGAGTACGATATCTCTTATTCTTTAGCTGAAAAGAGTGATCATTTTGAAATATGCATGGATGGAGATTGTGCCGACTTCTACCCGCTTGAACGAGGACTAGTCGTTAACGATGGAGATGAATGTGTAGTTCTGGTTAGCGACATAGGAGATCCCACATTTGTCTACTATGACGATGGAGACATTGAGAGTTACGTTCTATCAGAATCTTGGAAAAGCAAATATCAGGAAATAGTGGATGATATCGATGATGACCTTCCATCAAGTTGCTAGGCCCCTTCCTCAACTCGTACAATCCCGATAAAGATGAGCAGTCGAGAAAGTAATCCTAGAGGAAATCAAATCAAAGACCATCTGCAGTGAGGGGCCTTGCGATTTGTGAAATATCATGCTGACCTAAGATACCGGTTAGTTTCATCAAAACCACCGATGAACATTGGGCTATCGCCTCTATTATCGATAATAACTGGCACTGTACGATGGCCTGTTTCTGATACGACATCATTGCGGACATCGGGTTCATGATCAAAATTAATCTCGTGGTAAGTCAAACCTTTAGCATCGAATAAACGCTTTGCTGCGACGCAATATGGACAAAAGGTTGTAGAATACATTACGAAATCTGCATCAGAGGATTTTGCATCAGCCACAACACGACTCATAGAGCGATGTCGGGGTGGCCCTTCTTGAATGTGTGTTAATTCATTGATTTGAAAGAACTAAACCATCATAATCAATTTGCCACTCAAGGACATCCCAAGGAATCGCTTCTCTGGTAGCTTCAGGATTACGAGATATGATTCCAACATAACCACCAGCAGCAGCGCCCATGCCTTTCCAAGCCAGAACATCAGACATATCTTCCAGCAACAAATATGGCTCATTCAAGGCAGGGTCTAAGCGGCCTACTGCCGCAGTGTATGATTTCATTGCCTCACATAGATTGTACCGGTCATCACGTTGAACGTGAGTGGCCATATCTCTTCCACTTTGACGAATATCCATCAAATGAGGTAGTACTTCCTCATAACGTGCCCAAACACTGTCATGTAAGTCACCGGAACTGTGGCGAACACCAGTATCTGCTAAGATGAGGTGTTTCTCCAACCATCGATTGAAAGAAGGAGGTGGAACGAGATGTACTCTCTCAACATCTTGACCTATGAACTTGAGATGCTGGATGCCTCCGTACCTGGCAGCCCATTGATCTTGGCGGCCACCATGATTTCCCAAGACTTGTTCAAACTTGAAAGCCAATTCCTCTGAATTTTCAGCGCCTTTGATTGCAGCCATTAATGCAACATTAATTGCGCCAGATGTTCCAAGACCGCTGCCAACAGGAATATCGCAACCATAGTTGACATTGATTTTTCCATCTTCATCAGTAGTCATTTCAGCATGGGCATAATGATTGATTGCAACATTGACAACATCTCCACCAACCTGCTCACAGAATGGAGCTGCATCTGACCACCCACCTGCAAGGTCGATTCTAACTGGCGCTCTGGCTGTGACCATGTGTCTCCGAAGTAGAGGAGGCTTAAGTCTCCTACTCAATTTTCTAGGTTTTCCGATATAAAGGAATTAAAATCCAATTGGAAAATTGAAAATCCAATTGGGAAATTTACTACAAATTTTCTAGCCATTGGCGTATAGATAAATGAAATTCAATTGGAATCATGTGACCTTTAGAATGCTGAATTCTTGTTACATCCCACCCAGAATCCTCGAAAATAACCGGTATCTCCAGTCCCGCATCAAGTGTAACACGATGGTCAGTCTCACCATGCATCCAGAGTAATTTGGCAGAAGGAATCTCCTGTAATCTTTGACGTAATTCGAGTGGACGAACTACTCGTGTTCCAATTGCAATTATTCCAATGACTTCATGTTCGAATTGCAATAGCTCTTGAGCCATGGCTCCACCCTGGCTAAATCCACCAAGAACTAATTTTTCATCTGGCATCAGATTGGATAATTTGAGAAGAGATGAATCAACATCTGAAAGTTCTGTTGCAGAAAGTATGCGACGACCAGGTTGATCACCTCCTTCGTACCTCCACCAAGTGTATCCACGATTAGAATGTTCAAACTCAGCCTCAGGCACCAATAGAGACCAACCATCTGGTAGGATCTTCTCTGCGAACGGTCGCATCATTTCAGCGGTACCAGTCATGCCGTGCATCATCACTAGCGTAGGCATGTAGCGGCCTCACAATGTCCAAGAACGAACAAGAGCACCGGCAACTTTGAGGTGAACAAATGAAGTTTCGCCTTGAAGTGTTAGAGTAATTCTATGCTCACCTGTCTTTGAGGGAATAGTACCAAATGAGCCTTTTTCGGTTGCTCCATTACCCCAAGCCCTGGATAACGGGGATGTACCATCTTGCTGGTCACTTATAGTCAAAGTTCCAGATCCTCCCTTGTCATCAATTTCTACATCCAAATACCAAACTAGTGTATCCCATGCTTCATTGGATGAGTATCCTTCATCAAAGAATGAATCATATATTTCTTGATCATTTTCTTCATACAGGTTATCATGTAGATCTCCAGCACGGTAGAAGAAAACATCGCCAGAATAGCCAGTTTTCTTTTGAACGAGATTCATTTGTAAGTTATTTACACCTTCATTGTCAGTCCAAAGAACGCTCTTGATGAAACCCTCACGGCCACTAAAGACATAGGTAAGAGAGTGACCTTCACTTGAGGTTGCAGAAACTGTAACTTCTCCGTTGTAGATATCATCGGTTTTTGCACTCCAATCTTGGCCTAAGAGCCTAAATTCCCAAGTGTTGCCTATTTCCCAAGGGAAATTAAAGACTGGTTGAGGATCTCCGTTCTCATAAACTGACAAACCATTCATTGTAACCCTGCCTAAGAATGGATTATGATTGATTACTGCATGTCTTTGAGCTTCGGCTTCTGATGAGATACCTAGCATGTATAAGCCATCATCATCACGAATATCTGCAACTACTAAACGAGCACTGTCTTCTCCAAACTCTGGAGTGATGAATGTGTACAGCCACTGCTCACCAATTTGCCATTCGGGCAGGACTAATTCATCTTCAGTAGTATTACCAATATCAGATTCTGAAGTAGAATCATCACTAATACAACCTGTAAGACAGACTGTCACCATCAATAACGACAACAAGTAAGCACGCATGTTACGGCCCACAGCCATGTTATTTTTCAGTTAGTAGGTTCCTTGTTCACAACAATCCAGAGATTGTTAAGCTCGGTGCAATTACAACTGCAACGATGCTCATCAACTTGATCAAGATGTTAAGAGATGGACCACTTGTGTCCTTGAACGGGTCACCAATTGTGTCACCAATAACTGCTGCTTCGTGAGCGTCGTCGCCCTTTTCTGCACCTTCGATGTGGCCTTGTTCGATTGCTTTCTTTGCATTGTCCCAAGCACCACCAGCGTTAGCCATGAATAGTGCCATTAGAACGCCAGTAACTAGGGAACCTGCAAGAAGTCCACCAAGTGCAGGAGCACCAAGAAGGAATCCAACGATAACTGGGGCAATAATTGCTACAACACCTGGTCCAACCATTTCCTTTAGTGCTGCATCGGTTGAAATCTCAACACATCGTGCACTGTCTGGATACATTGTTCCCTTGTGTTCAATCTTTTCAGGCCATGAAGATACGTCTTCAAGATCTACACCTTCTGGAGTATCTGCAGTTAGAGCTTCTCTCATCATACCGAATTGTCGGCGGATTTCAGTAACCATTTCGTTAGCAGCCTTGCCAACAGATGTCATAGTCATTGCAGCGACTACAAATGGTAGAGCACCACCAACCAATAGACCGATTACAACCTTAGGGTCTGAAAGGGCGAGTTGAGAAAGACTCAGATCTGCTGCTGCAGAGTATGCTGCGAATAATGCGAGTGCTGTCAGTGCAGCACTTCCAATTGCGAATCCCTTTCCAATAGCAGCGGTTGTGTTACCGATTGAATCAAGGCCGTCTGTGATTTCACGTACATCCTTTCCTAGACCGCTCATCTCTGCAATTCCACCAGCGTTATCTGCAACTGGTCCGTATGCGTCAACTGTCATTGTAACACCCACTGTTGCAAGCATTCCCATAGCAGCCATTGCGATTCCGTATAGGCCGAATTCCGGCTGGAATCCACCAGCGCTACTAGATGTGTGACCATCCATCATGAAATGGTTAGCACCAAAGATACCGAAACAAATCAAGATGATTGGAATGAATGTAGACATCATACCAACCGAAAGTCCAGCTATTGCGTTAGTTGCAGGTCCTGTCTTGGACATTTGTCCAATGTGAGGAATCGCTTTTGGCTTCAATCCAAAGACATCTTCAATTCCAGTGTAATATTCGGTTACAAGACCAATAAGAATACCAACAATTGAACCGATAATTACTGCAACCATTGGCTCTGTTCCTGTATCTAGATCCATGAAACCAATACCGAACCATCCAACTATCCAGAATAATCCAGCACCAATGAATGTAGTGTTACGTAGTGCAGCGCCTGGTTCGCCGTTCTTCAAGACCTCCATTGAGAAGACACCTACTAGAGAAGCGAGGTATCCAACTAGTCCTAGGAAGATTGGAAGGATAACATAGTCCGCATTCATGTTAGTGCTAGAATCTGCGATAACCATTGCAGCAATAATTGAACCAACGAAAGATTCGAAGATATCCGCTCCCATTCCTGCTACATCGCCTACGTTGTCCCCAACGTTGTCTGCGATAACTCCAGGATTACGAGGATCGTCTTCAGGAATTCCTGCTTCGACTTTACCGACTAAGTCAGCACCAACGTCAGCAGCCTTAGTGTAAATACCGCCACCAACACGTGCGAATAGAGCAATGGAAGATGCTCCCATACCGAATCCTGCTGCGTGGTGAATGTTAGTACTACCAGAATCGCCCGCTCCTAAGAAGTAAGCAACTAGAGAGATACCGAGAAGACCTAGTCCTCCAACGGACAGACCCATTACAGCTCCACCATTGTATGAAACTGCTAATGCACCCGCTTGCCCTTCTTTTTGTGCAGCCATTGCAGTGCGTCCGTTTGCAGCGGTAGCAGCCCTCATTCCTGAAAGTCCCGCTAGTACACTAGCTACTGCACCGCCTAGGAATGCAAGTGCGGTCAAGTGACCGTCTGTTTCAGTTACAAAGAATAGTATTACTGCTACTACACCTACGAAAATTGACAGATATTTGTATTCGGCTTTAAGGAAAGCCATAGCCCCGTCCTGTATCTGTTCTGTGATATCTGCAACCTTTTGGTTGTCGATTTTCACACTAACTACTTTCTTGTATAACAATGCAGCAATAACTAATCCAACTAGGGATGCTATTACCGCGTATAATGCAATCATGTTATTCTCCATCATAAACACCTTCTTGGCCGGCGACAAAAGTCCCCTTCATAAGGACATCCCCCGAATAAAGTATGACATCTAGCGTTTTCAGGTCATTCTACTTTGAAGCCGACGCTCTCAATCGCCTCGCTAAGAATGCCGGAATCGAGGCCTTTAGCAGTAACTGAAACTGAGCCTTGAGGTGCAGATGCTTCTACTTTTTTTACACCTCTAATGCCAGTTAGTGTACGCAGAATTTTGTTTTCACAACCGCCACAATCCATCCCGGAAACCTTGAATTCGAACCTTTCTGCTCGAGAAAATAATCCCATGAATAATCCCATATTGCTCTACAATTTGAATGCGATGGTTGATAGATGGGCGGCTATCACCCGAAATCATGGCAATAACCGCCGAAGAGGTTCTCAAAGAAATTGGACCTGTTCAAGAGATCCTTGATGCTCATGATGGAGTAGTTACAGTCATCGACACTGCGGACGGTAATGTGATGCTATCACTTGATGGTGGATGCGTGGGGTGCTCATCGACACCTATGACTGCAATGCAGATCTATTACTCTCTAAAACAATTAGACTCAGTCAACGATGTTGTATTCGTAAATGGTGAACTACCAGAATATATGCGTACATTCATAGACCAAAAAATGGCAGATGAAGCTAACAAAGAAGGCGAAATAATCTGATTAATCCTCTTCAGAACTGTTTGTAAATATTGTTTCTGTGACAACTGAGTCACTAATTGAAATGTTTTGAATATTGATAACAGTTTTACTTTCTGTATTCTCAGATGGTGTACTTTGTTCAACTGGCTTGGGATTCTCTAATTCGTAGTTTTCCTTTCCAATATTATGAGGATTGGCCCCAAAGGACACATTTTGTCCTTTGATGTTTAATCTCGCCGCTATTGCAATTATTACGCAGAGAAGGGACAAAGGCTTCGGAAGATAGTTTGAACCCCATAACTCGCCACCAGATAGAGAAAGCCACCACAATATTCCAGCAGTTGTTAGCAAAGACATCATAATGAAATTCTGCGCCATCAATTCCAACTTCTCACTACGAGAAAATGTCGCAATGAAAATGAATGCAGTCAAGGAGACAAAGCACATAGATTGGGCTAAAACTTCGATTACCCCTACTTCGACCATGTCTATGCCAATAGGCAGGGGTTCTTCAACCCGCACGCAGTGGAAGTTACATGGCAGGCGCATCTTGGACACTACCCAAGCCGCGAATGAACGGCCCCCCGTTCTTTAGCCGTAACCAAATTAGTACTGCTCTTCATCAAATGGCTGTTCTTTTGGAGTTATCTGGAGCCAACATGTTCCGAACAAGGTCGTATCAAAATGGCTCTAGGTTGATTGGTTCTCTATCTCAAGATTTAGGAGAACTGGTGGCCAGTGGCGAATTGTTTGACCTTAAGGGAATAGGCAAAGGGCTTGGGTCTGCTATATCTCAAGCCGTTGGTGAAGGAGTATGGCCAGAGGATTGGGTATCCCTGCATGAAAACACTCCTGAAGGCCTAATCCAAATGCTTGGGATACCAGGAGTTGGCCCAAAGAAAATCAAGATGCTTCATGACGAATTAGGAGTGATGTCTGTAGCCGATCTACAGGAAGCATGTGTGAAAAATGAAGTTGCACCAATGAAGGGATTTGGAGCCAAAAGTCAGCAACGAATCCTTGATGGTATTGACTTACTAGCTCGTTTCTCCGCACGAAGGCGACTAGATATTGGTTTGAGATATGGTCAAACATTCTTATCCATGATTGAGAAGCTTACAGGAGTTGAAAGAGCAGAACTTGCTGGTTCTGCTAGAAGAAGAAGAGAAACGATTGGAGACTTAGATATTGTAGCAGCAGTCCAACCAGATGATGTTGAAATGGTCACAAATGCGATATTGTCACTGAAAGGAATCGCTGATGTAAAAGGAGCAGGGGATTCCAAGGTATCGGTAATTCTTGACACATCGATATTTGAAGATGGATTCAGCCTGGGGCATCTTGACGCAAACGTACTAGATGCCATTGGAGGAGAAAGTTACGAACAACTTGAATCTGGAGGCACAATCGATGCCCAAGTAAGATTGGTACCCCCTAATGTATTCCCATTCACCCTTGCATACTTCACTGGCTCGAAGGAACATAACATCCGAATGAGGCAGGTAGCACAAGACAAGGGATTGAAACTGAATGAATTTGGATTGATGCCTGAAACGGACTTGACTGGTCTAGAAGCAGCAGCAACATCACTGCCTGCAGTGAATGAAGCGGATATTTACTCTCATCTTGGATTAGAATACGTAACGCCTGAACTAAGAGAGGACATTGGAGAGATTGAGGCATCGGCTGCAGGAGAACTTCCAGAATTGATTACTCTATCTAGCATCAAAGGAGCATTACACAATCACACGACTCTATCTGATGGTGAAGCCAGTTTGGAGCAAATGGCAGATGCTGCTAGACGCATGGGCTGGAACTGGTTGGGAATTGCAGACCACTCTCCTACCTTGCAAATAGCTCACGGCGCAAGTGCTGATGAATTGCTGGCGCAGCATGCAACAATGCAGGATTACAACGCTGAATGGAAAAATGATGGTGTTGATTTTAGATTATTTTCGGGAGTTGAATCCGATATACTTGAAGATGGAAAGTTGGATCACCCAGATGATGTGTTAGCGCAAATCGACTACGTTGTAGCCAGTGTACACGCCATGGGGAGGTGGAGAAGTAGAGATGAATCGCAAAATACTGAAGATTTATTGAAGTGTCTCGAACATCCTGCAACCACTGTACTTGGCCACCCAACTGGAAGAATTCTTCAGGGAAGAGATGGATATGAAATTGACCTCCATACTGTTCTCGAGCATATGTCTGAAGCGAATAAGGAAGGTGAATTGAAAGCTGTAGAACTCAATGCATCTCCATACAGATTAGACCTTGATTGGAGATTCTGCAAAAGGGCCAAGGAATTGGAAGTTCCAGTAGTGATCAATCCAGATGCACATTCAATAAAGGGCTTAGGAGATATCGACTACGGAGTAATGGTGGCTCGCAAGGGCTGGCTAGAAAATGGCGATATTCTGAATTATTTAGGCGCAGAAGAAATGAATACGAGGTTAATGGGGTGAATTGATGAGGTTTCTTAGATCACTAATTATTGGACTATTATCCATATTCCCCGGCACAATAGTTGGCTACCTTGGTTGGTTAGCAACTGGTGGTTCTAAGGAAGTATGGGCGCCAGAAGTGGTTTTCTTCTGTAACATAATCCCGTTCGGGTTTGTGATTATAGGATTCATATGGTCATGGAGAAATGGTGAAGAGTACGCTGTTAATTATCAAAGGTGAATACATGAAACGCTCTGAAAAGGCATCGAAGATTCTAGTTATGCTAGAAGAGTTGTATCCAGAGACACCTGTACCGTTAGATAATGATTCACCATTCCAACTGCTTATCGCCGTACTCATGAGTGCTCAGACTACTGACAAAAAAGTAAACCAAGTTACACCTGAACTATTCAGGAGAGGGCCCGATGCAAAGAAAATGTCTGAGTTACCGGTAGAAGATATTCAAAGTATGATCAGGGAGATTGGTTTAGCGCCAACCAAAGCGAAAAACATTTCAAAATTATCTAAAATGCTATGCGAATTATATGATGGCGAAGTCCCACAGACCTTCGAACAATTGGAAGATTTACCAGGGGTTGGCCACAAGACCGCTGGTGTGGTAATGGCTCAATCATTTGGAGTCCCGGCATTCCCAATTGACACACACATACACCGCCTTGCCGCAAGATGGGGGTTATCTAATGGAACTAACGTGGTAAAGACAGAAAAGGATCTGAAGGCACTATTTCCTCGTGAATCTTGGAATAAGTTACATCTACAAATCATCTTCTTTGGGCGTGAATATTGCCCTGCAAGAAACCATGACTTAACTCAGTGTCCAATTTGCTCTTGGACAGCCACAAAGAAGAGAATCAAACAAGAGATGGACTCTCGCTGATATCCTCGAACCCAGACATTGGATCAGGTGCACCTTTTCCACCAATTACCCAAATTAACACATCTGCCATACCTTTGGCACGTGCAAACTTAGCCGCTGCTCTTCGACAACCTTCTTTGTCTCGGACGCGCTTACGATGATTGAACTTCGCTTTTTGTTCAAGCATCTGTTCTTGTGCTTCCGCCAACATCCACTCAATCTCTCTCCACGTTCTAGTGTAAGCTGCTTGTGCTTTCATCATATCGACTTCCTATGAATAATCCAACTTTGTTTCATAGCACGGAAACCCCAAATCATGAGGAGACCCGCAATAAATAATTCAACTAACAATGCGATTGAATGAACAATTTCCGCCATGTTTGTCCCATATACAGAAGTATAATGGAATCTATCTTCATAGGATAGATACTACTCTTTATTCTACATTCATGTTGTGAACATGCTTGATGCTCCATCAAGAATAATCGACGATAATAGGCTTGCTAGTGCTGCAACCCAAAGCAGCTGTATTGTCTGGCCAACAGCACTTGTGAAGCCCCCGCCACGTAGTCTTGTAGCGATCATAGATACTGCCAAAACCTGTACGAGAATTAGAATTGATGCTATAATCTTGAACATCATGATATTATCTTCAACAGCACTTGGGTCTTCCATTACAGGTAATACGAACCCGCCTGATGAATCGGTAATCGAACTAATATCAGTCGAATCCGCAATACTTGTGGCAACTCCTGCAATAGTTTCACCCAATTGTAAAACAATAGAGATTGTTACGTTTAGCGACACTACAGATGAGATTAGCAAACCAAATGCGACTCCCCACATTGTTGATGCGGATAGACTTCTTCTTCTTCTCAAAGAAAGTAGATTGGTTACAGATTTGGACACCATATCAGCGGTTGCTGCAGGTTCTCCAGATGACTGAGAACCTTCGATGTAGATTCGATTGTATCTCGCAATTACTGCGGAGTTGGTATCTGCTGCGAAATAATCCCAGGCTCTTTCACTATCAATACGAGTAGACAAACGCTTCTCTAAGCGATCTATGGAATGATCTAAGGTTCCAAAGTCGATACCTCTGAGTGCTCTAATGGTTGCACTAGGCTCCGCACTTCTAGCCTGAGCAGTACCACCGAGCGCTCTAACGAAATCGGGGTACGCTTCATCTCTACGTAACACATTTTTCTCTTCTCTTTGGACAAGTGTTGAAGGTATTAGCAGTGGAGTTAGTGGTATTGCTAGAAGAATTAAACCATATTTGTCCCAACTTACAGTCAGCCCTTCCCAGTAAGTTATCACTACGATTATGGTAAAGACTAACAAAATTGTACTAATGATTCCAGCACCTAACCAAGTTTGCTTGAAAAGCAGACGGAATGGAGTATTGAACTCATCTCTAGCGAATGTTTGGTCTTCAGGAATTGTTGCACGGAAAGCAAATAATGCACCTACTTGGATTACTACAAACATGAATCCTGCAAGAAGAAGCCATCTAATTCTAGTTGCAATATCGATTGGTGTTTCACCACCACCGGTACCAATTTCGAAAAGGACCAAGTGAATTCCTGCAATTACTAAACCGAAGAGACCTGCTGAAACCAAGGAGACATAAATCTCCTTCATTGTGTCAACGCTCTCTAAACGAGTGTCGTAGATTGTATTGTACTGCTCAGCAACTGTTTCTTGCTCAGCACGCATGAATGCATCAATCGGTTGACCAGCCTCAATGGAGAACGCCATTCTGTCCAAAAAATCAGACCAAAGAGGAGAGGGTGATTGTTGCGCTACAATCCTTGCAGCTTCGGGCAAAGAAGTATGCCATTTGTCTACCAGAGTCTCTATTCGTTGAACTTCTTGAGCAAGTTCACCATAATCTTTCATCTGTTTCAAAATATCGAAAATAGTATCTGCACCTACTTCACCTAAGGATAAGATACCCATTCTTGTGATGAACATGTGCATTTCTTTCTCAATTAAAATGGCGGATCTGTTTACTTCCAGTATAGGGAAATAGATTGCCGCTCCACCTGAGAGAATAGGCAATAGGAATATCAGGAAAATACCGGTAAACCCGGCAAATAAGCCGCCCTCAGAAAAACCGCCAGTCAGCCAAATCATTAGTGCTGCACTTAACAATCCTGCCAATGCAGCAGGCATAATGAATAGTAACAGGAAACGAGAAACTGGCATTTCTAGACGACGCAGGGCGATCTGCCAAGTCGCCATACGTTCCATCTAAATCATCTCCAATTTCAGCGTTCAGTAATGCTGACCCATGTGTCTATTGCTGCACGGAATGCTTCCCAGCCGCCGTTGTAATACAAATTCAAGAGGTCGAAGACATCGTCGTAATGAGTTAATCCTCTGTCCACCATTGTCTGAATTGCTTCTGAGCGTCGAGAAACCTCATCGTAAACATCTCTCTTGTTTTCGAAACCTGCTAATGCGGCGATTTTGTTCTCAAGTAGATGTGACTGGAACATACCACGGAAGTAGTGTTTATCCTTAATCGGGTCCCACTCGAACATACCTCTTGTTAGGACACCATCGCTGTGTTTGTTGTAACCAATAACTTCGTCAATTCCGGTAATACGTCTTGCTATACCACCATTCAATTCTACAACTTCCTGGAAAATTGCGAAGTTTAAGTTATCGAAGAAACGGATTGGAACATTAATCGGGTCACCAGTAAATCTCTGAATCATCTTGACGATAGATGATGCGTGGAATGTAGCGATAACAGGGTGACCTGTCTGCATAGCCTGGAAGGCAGTTGCACCTTCTACACCACGAATTTCTCCAATGATAATGTATCTTGGACGTGAACGTAATGCAGCCTTTAGCAAATCGAACATCTCGACTCTACTCTCTTCGTTTTTGGAATCACGAGTAACCAATCTCTGCCAAATTTTGTGCCTTACCTTTACTTCAGGTGTATCTTCAGCAGAATAAATCTTGACATTGTGGTCGATGAATGGTAATATGGCATTCAGTGTTGTTGTTTTACCGGATGCTGTTTCTCCACTAACCAGAACAGACATTCCGAATTCAAGACATAGCCAAATGTAAGCTGCGACTTGGGAACTCATTGTGCCCCATTGGACAAGTTGAGTGATAGAGATGGTTTCTTCTGCGAACTTTCTGATTGTGAAAGATGGTCCAAGCATTGAAACGTCATCTGAAAATATGATGTTGATACGAGAACCATCGAGCAATGCACCGTCGATAATTGGTTTGTTATCCGATACTGGCCTACCGATTCTCTCCGACATTGCTCTTAGATACCTAGCAAGAAGGTCTCTTTCGCGGAACCTAATGTTTGAAGTAACCATGCCGAACACTTTGTGATCCATATGCACGTGCTTTAATCCAACAGAGTGTATATCTTCCAGCATTTCATCTGAAAGAAGTGGTTCCAATGGCCCGTTTCTAATCAAATCTCGAATGATGATGTAACGTAATCTGTCTCGTTGTTCTTTGGTGACAATAATTCTCTTGTCATCCATTCCCAAAACTTCCCACATTCGACCTTGTCTTCTCGTAGATGTTCTGACATCAGTATCTAGAACCGTATATCTGTCAATCATTCCCGATAGAATATTTTCGAATTCGTCATCTGTAGTGAAACTCGGCGCACTTGGTGCTTCTTGAAGTAAGACTTCAATCAGAGTTCGACGGATGTTTTCTTCCTCGTCTGTTAATTGAGGTTCCAATCCGAACCACAGAGTTTGACCCTGTGAGCCATCGGAATCAACTGGCCGATACATGTGAACAAAGATTGGTTCTTTAGTGATGTAAATCAGATTCATAGGTTCTATTTTTCTAGCATCTCTGTCAAGAGGGCCATAATAGTAAGGGCGGGAACCATACTTAGCCTCGAAGTCCTTCACCCAAAGTGCTACGTGAGGATGAGCAGCCATGACGGATTCTAAATCGCCACGCTGGAATTTGAGTTCCTCATCAGCCATCAGCTCACCGCCGTGATATCTACGATGAAGCCCATGTAAGGTTCAACTCTCCAACCAACACTAGATTGAACCGGCCCTGCCGCTCGCAAAAATCTGGTCACAATGATTGTTCTCTTTATGTCTCCACCAATCATACCTGCATTCATATCGAGTAACACTTCACAGGTAGAGCGCAACTTGTGTAGTAGCTTACCATCCATTTCATCAGGGTCAACTGTCAATAATAAGGAACGGGAGTCGCTGCAAATTCTTCGCAACTTTTGTAATACATTCAGTTGTTCTGAGTTTTCAAGACCAGTAGGCATCAATGCCGAGGCTGAATCTACAACCACTACATCCGCCTTTTCAACTGCTTCAGAATCTAAAACATCGAATAGATCAACTCCATCCTTGGATTCTGCAATTACTCCGAATCGGGAGAATACTAGGAGCCTTCCACTTGCAATATGTTCTGTGACTGGGTATCCTATAGACTCCATCTGCTCAATCCACCCACGAGTAGTAAGTTCAGTGGTGATAACCAATATTTTCGAACCATTTTCAAGAAGTCCGTAAACCAATCTTTGACTTACTAGAGATTTACCTGAACCGACTTCTCCTTGAATCATCCAGAGACTTCTATTTGGAAGTCTAGCACCCATTGCATTCGACAAACTGTCTTGCTCGAGGGTGAACTCATAGCCATCCTCTACTGGTTTTGGTGGGTCATCAAACACTCAATCTCACCTCTGAGGTCTCTGAATCTGTACCCTTTGTACCATCTACTGAAGTTGACTGAACGATGATTGTTACTGTAGCGATTTCTTGATCTGAATAACTGAAACTAGGATCAGAAACTGTGACTTTGAGAATATAATTAGAAGCCCATACACCGTTTGCAGGGTACAACGTAACAGCACCAGTTGATGCTGAAGGAACCCCGTCAACGAAAATTGAGAAAGAAGATTTATCCAAGGACCTAACGCCTGAATTTTGGAAATAGAGAGTTATTTCTTGGTCGACACCTGATGTGTCAAGAAGAACGTCGCTGCGATCCCCGCTGAAGGAAACCTCAGTTTCGGCATCTGCTACTTTCCCTGAAGCATTATCTCCATTTGCTTCAGCAACATTGCCCCAAGATTCGAGTAATACAACAGATGCAGCTCCGCTTAGCAACAGTGAAGTTACCAGCATAATCATTGAACTCGTGCCACCATCTGCCATAATTACACCTCAGGCAACAGATGATGACTTAGTTACGCCATCTATCGTAATAGCAATTCTACTGACAGTGGCTTGGGCTCCACTGTCATAGTAGAATTCTAAGGTCTCTCCGGGGAAGACGGTATTCGGTGAATACCCATCATGACTCCTAGAGAGATTTATTGGTTCACTACCGTCTGTAAACAGCCACGCAAAGTCAGTTTTCACATCTTTGCTGCCATCATTGGTTACGTTTAGATAAACCAAATTCCCAAGGGTGGCTGTAATGTTTAGGTTAGTGCCGTTGTTTGAACCAGCGACCTCCAGATAGTACGTGGAGGCGTAGAGATACGATGATCCGTGGTTAAGAACAGTTAGTCCTGTAACTGTACCACTGGAGATCACTAGGTTCGCGCTGAAGGTTCCGGAACTGTCATTCACTTCGACAAGGGTTGAATTCCCTGGCGTTGACGAATATCCTGTTCCAGGATTATTGATGGTGTATGACACCACCGCACCTTCGACGTTAGTCGCGTCCTCAATTGTGAAGATAGATACGGGTTCAGCAGTTGCCTCGATTTGCGCTATGGATTCATCCACTTGCGCTTCGAGTGTAGCCATTGCTAATGCAAATACTACGAGCATGGAAGTTCCTACAACCATTGCTCCAACTGCTACGCTACCCATTTCACTCTTCACCTCTGAGTGCTCGTGCTCGTCTCCAATTGGAGATCATAGCCGAGAATGTTAGCAATTCTCTGTGTGGCAAATGGTCTTCAAGAGCGCTCTCTGTATCACCAGGAGCGGCCATTTGAACAATTGCCAATACATGCTTTCCTTCATCTGCAGTTAGCATTCCAGAACTCATCGCCTTCTGAGCGAAAGAGACTGCTGCCATGCCAGACAGATGATCTAGCAGAAGTGCTGCTACGGTCGGTGCGCCGACCGCTCCATCTGCACCATCTCCCAAATGCGCCGGAGCGATTAGGAATGGGTTAGATGCCAAAGCCTGAGCTTCATACAATTCTAGTAACGGGGCTGAATCTTCAGACATCAAACGGTCAGATGAAACTCCACTGATGATTTCTCCAGAGGCAGTGACGATTGTATCGCCATCAACCATTGCAGAATCACCGTCTTCACTAGAATGAACAGCACCGTCTGTGCCGCCACTATCTAGTTTTGTTTCAACCATACGCAGGACATCTTCCACCATATCAAGACGACTAGAAATTAGTCTCTCAATACCAGATGTGTCAACATTCGCTTGAGTCTGTGCCGGACCAGCAGATGCTGCTGACGGCAAGGATCCCGAACTGTTTAGTCGAGCTCTTGTGGGGCCTGGAGCAATAGTCCATGCGTCCTCTTCTGTTAATTCGCCTTCTTCAGGCATTGGAACTTGCTCGATCGCAATGTTAGACATTACGCGCAAGCGCTCCTCAGAAAGGTCGCCCGGTGTTTCACCAGACCTCTCACTGCTACCAAATGGCCAAGCCATTTTTTTTCCTCCATAATATAGCCAACAACTGCTTCGATTAGAAGCGATTGTGAAGCTATATCAAATCAGATTAATGCAGTACCTGGGCTAGTCGACGAAATGTAAAGCGTTTCGTAAGTTGAACCGCCACCTTCTACGTGTATCCACAGCGTAATCTGGTCATTTACAGTCAAATCATCAAATCCACAATCCATACCAACGCCATCTGGTCCTGGATCAATGTTCATGTCCAAGACGTAAGATACTCCGGGGTCGACTGTTGCTACACTGTTACCTGGAGTCTGTCCGTCGGTATCTGGGTCAGATGCTAGGTAAGTGTCACCAATTACTGAAGCATCTGTAAGATCATCATCTCCAAAGACATTAGCCACGAAGTTGTAGCCACCTGAGTTTGCGTTAGAACAGGAAACCTGCCATGCGATATTCTCAGTACCTAGAACTCCACTACCTGGTGCGGATTCAAAGGTAAGCCTAACTGTTGCTGCATCACTAATTAGAACAGAGTTAATTGTGATCTTTCCACCAAGCTCACGCTCGGTATCTTGACCAGTCTGCTGTGCGTTTTGCTGAAGTTTCTCACCAGTCTGGATGATAACTGCAGATGCTACTGCTGCTACCAAAATCAGAGCGATGAATACAATCATTGCACCGATTCCGATGGAACCGATTTCATTTTTCTCGTTGTTTCTCTTCATCATAATCACCTCAAACAATTGATTCTCCTTCAGTGACACTGGTGTAAGATAGCTTCTCGTAAGTTGATCCGCCACCCTCTACAAGGATTGTCAGTGTGTGTTGCTCGTTTAGTACTGGGTCACATTCGCCGTTAACTGCGTTACCCGCAGTGTTAACGTCGTTTGCATCAGCAGAAGTCTTCAAGTCAATCATGTAGACTTGTCCTGGTTGAAGAGTATCATCATCATTCTCTCCACCAGCACCTAGTCCTGCTGCTGCACCATTGTTATCGATATTCTTGACTCCACCGTCGACATCACGAGTGTCTAGGTGCATTCTGTTAGTATCTGGTGTTCCATCGCCATTGGTGTTAGGAGCTGCTCCTGCACCGGTGATGTCTCCATCAAATATTCCATAAACAGTGTCTAAGCCTGTTCCTGCGTTGTCAGTACATGAAATTGTCCAAACTACTTGGTCCTCAAGCATTGGCTCACTTCCTGCCGCTAGTTCGTAAACCAAGGTGATACATGGATCACCGTTTGCGCCATCGCCATCACAGTCTGTCTGTTGTCCGACCCACATTGTGATAATGTTGATCTTTCCACCAATTTCTTCTTGGGTGTCAGAACCAGTTTGCTGTGCATTCTGCTGTAATTTTTCACCAGTCTGAATGATAACAGCGCTTGCAACTGCTGCGACTAAAATCAAAGCAATGAATACAATCATTGCACCAATTCCAATCGAACCCCAATCGTTGTTTATTTCGTCTATCTTGCTATTTTTTCTATATTGCATTTAGTTTTCACCTCATTTATTTTTTCGTATCTCTACAATCCTCCCCGGGTCGGTAAAAACCGAATGCGGGTGGAATATGATGTCAGGCGACGGATCCACCTCCGTCGCCCATGTCAATTACGAGTGGCATTACTACCACTCCGATTTCGTCTGGAGAGAGTTTCTCCACTAATGGAAGAACCTCTGACTTGTAACCTGGAGGCATCCAGGGCTGTAATAGAAGGTCGCGTACTGTTTCCATGCTTCTGTTCTGTACACGAATTGTAGCAGACACCTTGCCGGCTGATACTTCGTATCCTGTTTGAATTGCTAATTTCCTTGACAGAGGGATCTCATCAAGACCAAATCTCAGTCCTGGTTTAATTTCGAATCGAATTAGAACGACGTCACCTGGTCTAAGAATTGGTAAATCGATTGATGCTGGAGCACACTGCCATCCTACAGGAGTAGGTGGTGCAAGTCTCATCTCCGGAATCGGACGAGTCCCATCATTACAAATTCTAACAATCATCACACCGGATTCGCCTCCTGCTGGCCAACGGGTGTCGACGCCCATCCAGAAATTACGGAAAAGGAATGGATTGAGAGCAACTGCTGAATCAACTACTAAATCGCCAATTAATTGTTCAACCTCGTCAGCAGCGAATCCGACATCGCCAATTTCAGCAGCGCCTGTGGCATTGCGCAATCTGCGTAGAATAATTTCTAATTCTGCTTCAGTAAGTGTCTTTTCCTTCAGGAGTCGATTTAACATTGCGATATTTCTTCGTAGTTCAACAACATCTGATTCAACGGTTGAAAGCGCTTTTTCTGCACGCCTTACAGAGCGCTTAGCACGATACAACTTGTGTTGCTCTAGACTAGATCGAGCCTCAACAATATCATACTCGGTTGCAGCTAGCGATGAGTCATCACTCGAAACGCCATATACGATGTGTTCCAACTCCCGGCTGGCTCTAATCAAACGATCTGCGCTTGACTGTGAATCCCTGATGGCCTTACGAGCTTCTTCGAGGTCGTTAACTCCGACATCATACTCTTCTTCAGTCATCTTCGTCCACCTCCTCTGACTCTTCAGCAAATAGATCTTCAATGTCTATGTCAATCGAATCTGGAGATTCGGATGGTTCAATTTCAATATCTTCAACTTCCGACTCCTCGGGTTCAGTGTCCGACAAGACGTTGAGATCTTCATCCCAATCAATGACATCAGCAGATGATGCAGAACCTGTAGCGGCTACATTTGGTTTTGGTTTGGAAATTATTCCAGAGATATCAAGCCCATCGCTGGCTAATTCAGTTAGTAAGCGGGCAGGGTCGCCGAGATCTCTTTCGATACGGCTAGCCTGTAATTCGACTTCTGTCAATCTACCATAAAGTGAGCCATACAGCCGATTTGCATTCCATATCAGGAAGATTACGCCTCCAATTACAATTACAAGATATCCAACGAGTGAAATTATGTTGGTAGAATTAGCGTTAATTTGAGGAGGGAATCCGATTATCACGCCAATCATTCCAAGAACAGGCATTGCTAGAATTATCGATAATTGCCTCTTTGAATTAGATAAGACCTCGAAGTGGTCGCTATACATAGTACTGATTCCTTTGCGAGCTCTTTGGTAGTCTTCGTGGATTAGTTGGAACTCCGTAGATGACCGCCAAGCCATGACCCACACCCAAAGGGCCGCCAGTAGTAAGATTGCAGGTCCACCCCATGTACTGGAAACGATGTCCATTAGATGGAAAGCAAACCCTAGTGCGATTACACCAGTGTATATGGCTGCAAGACGGAATTTGTCATTCTGACCAACTAACCTCAACAGCCCGATGGACGCTATGATTAACGCAAGCATAGCAATGAAAGATACGCCGACGCCAGGAGACCAAGATTCAACAGATCCTTCTATCACCTTCGAACGGGTTTCAAGTGAAGTGCCATCCCAGGAATTTCCAGTAACAAATAGTTCACAATTGACTTCAGATGATTGTGCCCACCAATCGAGTTCATCTGTTTCGATTTCCCAAGACAGGGCGATAATTGAAAAATCAGACGGGAATAAGACCCCGTGATCCTGCTTTGCATTTTCAACATCTATACCATCACAAACCAGTTCACTAGCAATACCTAATGCAATCGAAGTACCCATGTTTTCAATTGTTGCGGTGACGATAGTAGTAGATCCTTCTTCTAGAGTATCTTCCTTGAAACCAAAGGATGAGATTTGAGGGTCTGCAAATGTTGCGAAGTAGAAGGAGAAAGTTGCTTCTGTGTACTCAGTGAATCCATTATGATCATCAGGGTGGTACAATCTGAATGTCAAATCATAACCATCGTTGCTAATTATGTTCGGGCGATCGGGAGTGTCGATTACTATTTGCAAAGGATTCGTAGTTTCCCAGCTTGGCCTTTCAGGTAATGAAATCACTGAATGGGCGCTTCCTTCACAGTCATTTGATAGATCTAAATCTTGATTTTCACCATCGGCATCAATTGCAAAGCCCCACTTGTAATCTTGGTCATCCAAGCCAAGGTTACTCAAATTGACTCTCCTTTCCGCAGCACATAATTCGATAATATATGCGACTGAAGTATCGGTACCTACAGGTATGTGTGACCAAATTATATCCTCTGTCAAGTTTGCATTATCTCCAGATGGCTGTAATTTGTAATCCTGATAAGGGAACATCCTAGACATCTTCAACGATGTTTCAGCAATTGATGACCCTGTAACTTCGGAATCGGCAGGAGTCATTCTCAATCTTAGCATTGCTTCGAGATAGATGTCTGGTTCAAACTCCTTTGCTTCAACTGTGAAATCCAAATCGACTGGAACTCCAATTGGTAGAACCAAACTGTTCGGAGCTGTAGCATCTACTTCCCAAGCAAGAGAATTAATCTCAAGACCTGGTTTGAGAACATCGTACTCTAAATTAACGATTACATCCTTGTTTCCTACATTGGTTACAGTAACACTCCAGTCTCTCTCCCAATAGCGATGGTAAAGCATCTCATCAGGCCATTCGGATAATTCAACCAAGAATAAAGGAGCAACAACTAGAGTGATTGTTCTACTTGAAAGGAAACTACCGTCTTGTGAATTGTAGAGATTGATTGTCACGTTGTGAGTATCCCCATTTCCAAGAGCGGATTCACCGCCCAATTCCGGTACAACAATTGTTAGGTCGTTTCCTAAGGAGCCATCAATTGGCAAAACCATCTGGTCTTGATTCCATGACGAGGACCAGTTTCCTTCGATTGTAGCCGTGACATTCAGCGTTTCTTCGAGATTACCGCTGTTAGAGAATTCAACATCAATAACTTCTACGACACCTGGTGTCACAGAGATTGTCTCCAATGCTAGGATTTCTAAGTGGTGATCTGCGGTTATGTTTGCAACAATGGACGCTGAAAGATTCATTCCCCCAACAGCAGAGACCCAAAGTGTGGTCATGTGCAAATCATCTGCACTGGCTTCCATATTTGGAGTTAGCCTGATTTTAACAGAGTCGGTGTATCCCGGAGCAATTACAACCTCGGTTGCAGATTCTACTCCGAAGTCTACATTGTTCTGCATAGACTCGTCTAGCCATATTGTAAAGGTAGTCGCTACGTTGCCTGTATTATTGATGTAAACTCTAGTGAGCGGAGTCTCATAAGGTGACAAATCAATGGTGTGATTCGTTGGCTGCAACTCGAAATTAATCGATTCTTCAACTCTAACCAACAGAGTATTCATCGACAGCAATTCACCAGTTTCTCTATCTTCAACTCTGATATTTATTGGCTGCAAGGTATCTGCTGGAGCTTGTGGATCGGTAGTTACTCTAAGAGTTACATTAGAAATGTGAGCATTACCAGTTACTGGGTGATCCTCCATTGAAGCGGATAAATTCTCAACTATAGACGGATTTGAAGGGTCAGCAGTTTCAAGACTTGCAGACCACAATTCAGGAAGATCATCTTCTATGACTAATCTGTAAGA
>JBJLAY010000067.1:0-13117 GCA_045568475.1 Candidatus Poseidoniaceae archaeon
TGTTCCAAGGCCTGTGTCCCTTTTTGAAAACACCTAGGATATGGTGGCGAAGAATGGCCCAGTTCCTCATCCATCTTGGGTTAAGTGTCCCTTCCCACGGCTTGTAAATCTGTTCAAAAATTTGTCCTTCTGGCACTGCAGCAACCTGTGCTCCCGCTTCATCATCACCGCTATCTGCCGACCAGGCAGCCTGCATCTGGCTTTTCCCAGTAACCGGAGCCTCTGCCCCAAAAGTTTCATCTTTGGATGAAACTGGCTCAAATGGAGTTTCAGAGGTTCCTTCTTCTTTCATTCAGACACCTCTCAATAGATCTTCAGAACTCTTGACGTCATGTCCTAATCGTTCCATGATAACCAGGAACAAATCTTCTAAACTAGCCTCATGGTCATGCATTCTTCTAACTTGAGTTCCTACTTCCGATGCTGCTTGAAGGATCTGATCATAGGTTTCATCTCCCGTGTGACCAACACGCATTACTCGACCCTCTCTTCGAACCTTCATGCCTCTATCAGTTAGCGTTTCTTCCATCTTATTAGCCGAGCCCCAAACATGAATCTCAACCTCTCTGTCGATTGCTTTTAGGTCCTCAATTTTACCTTGGGCTGCGAGTTTACCTTTATGCAATAAAACAATATTATCGCAGACTCTTTCAACATCGTCCATCAAGTGAGATGCCATTAATACCGAACGCTGACCCATGTTAACTGTAGTCTCAAGAGTGTTCAACATGAATTCTCTAGCAGTTGCATCCAATCCGTTACTCGGTTCATCTGCAATAATTAAGGAAGGATCGTGAATCAATGCACAAGCCAACTTTGTCGCTTGCTTCATTCCGGTAGAGAAAGTAGAGACTTGACGATATCTTTGTTCTCCTAGGCCAACGTACTCCAAGGCTTGGTGAGCCCTTTGTAGGGCAACATTAGGGTTCATGCCAATTAATTCCCCACTGTATCTAACCTGGTGAATCGCTTCCATTCCGGGATTTAGGGCATCATATTCAGGCATATAGCCAATCTTTTGTCTTATCAAATCCCCTTGGGTTCTGATATCAAAACCTAGAACTTTACCTTCACCAGATGTCAATTGGATTAGGCCAAGCATTGTTTTCAGGAATGTGGATTTACCTGCACCATTAGGGCCAAGTAATCCAGTAGCACCTTTTTCGATTTTGATATCTAATGAATCGAGTGCAACATGTGGGCCATATGCCTTAGTCAGAGCAGTCGATTCGATAATCAACTCTCTTACCATAGAAGATACACACTGAGACGGGCACTTGAATATGCCCCTTTCAGGGGCAGCCTTCTCTAACCTTTACTGCAATTCCTTTCTTGAAAGTTGACAGTTCACTGGCAGTAGATTGAGAACGTCCAATAGCTAACAATTTACCATCTGAATTGACAATTAAAACGGTTTCTCCAGGCCTTACCCAAGGGTCACATGCTAACACAAATCCATGCATCACATTCCTACCTTCATTTACAAATGGCTCAGCATCACTGTCAACAACTACCCACGCTGGACCTTGTCCTGGATGGAATGAGAAATCGTTAGTGGCGAAATCAGTAGGTGTTGCCAATTTTCTCAAAGAATGAAGTTTTCTTGCTCCTTCAACTGTCAGGGACATTCCTCCTTCTGCTAGTCTTGGAGAGAATAAATGCAATCCTTCGGAATTGATTAGATTACGAATTCTGTTTGTTCGACTCATTACGAATGTCGAATTTTCACATAGTTCAATAGCATCCTGTAAGTCAACATTGTACATTACACACAACTTATCAATTATCTGGCCTTGCTTTTTCAGGTCTGGAGTTCTGTCCATTGGTTCAATTTCTAACTGCTCGAATACCCGGTTATGCAACTCCTCAGTATCAGATATGTCGACAGCGATTATCTTGCGGTCATATATTCCGAGCCGCTGTAATTCTCTCTGTATCCACGCATAGTCTGGTTTTCTTTTCCATAACCATTCTGGGCCCTCAATATGCGCCCAAGGGTTGAGGTCTTCAAGCCCCCAAGGTACTAATCCAAGCGGTGTTTGAACAAATATTTCCATGTCGTGAGAATATATTCGTTCAACTAAATCGCCTATTCTTTCACGCCATGGTGCACTTGCTCCGTGAAATATAATCACATCTCCTGATTTCCGAGATTTCCAGCGAGCAAATAGCCGCCTTCTTGCCATTTCGACATGTGGCCTGTGATGAGTGTCTGTACCCCCCCAAGATTCACCTCCATTACGTGGCGTATATTGTGAGTGAACAAGCCAGTCCCAATTGCCTTCCCATTTTCCTCTCTCACTACCCGTTTCTTTTGACGCTGAAATTTCGTCTAAAATTAGAGGGTCCATAGATGATCGTGCAGGATTGGTAACAATCCACAAGAAAGCTTCTCGGAGTGCAGGATGCTCGTGACTTCTTCTTTCTGCAAGTCTCCAAATCGTACCATCTCTGACTGCTTGCCGGCACCTTGACATTTCTTGCAACGTGACTTCTAAGTTGTATTTGGAAAGTAAAATAGTTCGTTCTTGCTTATCCATTGCTCGTACTTCTGCTGGTGAATAGTTGGTAATTGCAGGCATAAGAATTGGCCATTCTTCAATATCTGATATCCTTTCAGTGCCCCAAGGAGTCAGTAGCCTTCCATCTCTAGCAAATAATACATATGCGGCCGAATCGAAAAGATCAGCCCCCATTGCAACTAGCATTGGAAATAACATCGGATGCCCACATCCAAACATATGAACTGGACGATTTGGTGCTAGATTCGATTTACATGCTAACATAATTTTAGCTAGATCTCGATATTTTTGTTGTTCCATAATAGGGACAATTCCTCCAATTGGGTGGATACTGAAATTTAATCCACTCATCGCGATTGAACTCTTGACCCTTAAATCGGGGAATAATCCCCCCTGTATCGGTCCATTCAGCATTACATCTCCTGCCATATCGATAGATATCTGACCTCTTTCAACAGTCTCGTCAACAGCCCTTTCAACTTGAGAATATGTCATGTCAGGTCGTGTGAATATATCCAGCATAGTAGCAATATCCACACCAATATCTTTCTGGAATTTCACAATCTCTTCGACACCGACTTCTACATCTCCGTAGACATAGGATTGGAATGTCCCCGAATCTGTCATAATTACTCCTGGGAAATCTATCAATGAATGTACTCCTTCCTCGAGTGCTTTTTCTTTAAGGCTCTCGTGTTTCCAGATGACATATGAATTAGTAATGAGCGCTTGAATACCATATTTGTCCCACATTTCACGAGGTTCAATCGTCCTGATATTTGGATTGATTACTGGAAGTAAACATGGAGTTTCGAGAATACCGTGGGCTGTGTGTAATTTACCCAGTCTTGCTTGGCCATCTCTAGCAATTATCTCGAAGCGCCCATTGTCTTTTTCGCGGCAACTTTTGGGGTCCTTCCGCCGGCCGTCCTGCCACTTCATAAGGGTCCGTCCCTAGTATTCTGCATCAACCTTGTTGTCAAAGGTTGAGACGTTTAGCCAATAATGTAGCTAGATGATTTTCGATAGAACGAAGGTGCCCAGTAAGTGTTACTCTAGATATTCCAATACTAGATGCAATATCTGCGGGAGATGTAGTTCTTGGGTTTTCGTAATATCCCATTTTCCACGCTGCTGCAAATGCAGTAATTCTGGCTTCAGTAAGATCTTTTGTGAAATAATCCACGTCGTCAGGTGTAGAGTCTACTACCGATATTGAGTTTGGTTCCCTCCACTGCCTCAGCCCTTCTACCATGCGCTTACATCCCTCTGGTGAGCCTCGAATGATTACTACTGCTTCACTACGGCCAATGCATGAACCTGGCACTACGACAGCAGTTTCAATAGTAGCACCGATTAGGCCAAGATCGTGATAATTTCGCACAACTGCTGTGTGAATAACGTGCCCCTTCTCTTCCCTCACAGATAGAACATCTTCAACGGCCATGAAACTAATATCATTGATTGAATCGATGACTTGCCCTTCAATCATCTTTATCTCAAAAATTTGGCGGAGATATCCTTCTTCTTCATCTCTCCAAATTGTACCCATGAGAGTAATTCTTTCACATATGTTGAGAAGTTCTCTGAAATCACTACGCATCATTTGTGCGCCAGAATACCTTACTCGAACTTCCCGCATGCTTCAAACTAATTGCACCATTATTTGATTGTGCGGCCGGCAATCATACGAAATCCACTTTTCCATGTGCCAAAATAAACTCTCGTCCCAAGTCATCAAATGTGTCTAATAGGCTGGAACAGAAACTAATTTTTACAATCTCGTCATCATTTTCTAGATCATCTTTTACGCCTTGCAAGGTTCCTGGTGCAGCACCGCAAGACAAGCAAGCTCCTGTCAAATCAAGAACAAGTGACAACCCCGAATCTAAACTTTCTTTACTGGTAACTGCAATTCCTCCTCCGTGCCCATCTAGTGCGGCTCTAACAGGCCCTAATCTTGCTAATAGAGAAGGTACCAAATCTTCGACATCATGTAATGATTTATTCCTTAATATTTCATCCTGTTCGGAATCAGTTGTCTCAGCAATCCTCTTGTTTGCTTCTACTTCCATTGCAGCAGCAGCCTCCCTGCGATATTGCTCCAAGATGTCGTCATCCATGGGTCTGCGTTTAGTTTGCCATTCAATAACTCTCGCTTTGCGAGTTATAATGCCGTACAGTCCTTGATAAAGGGGAGGCGGTAGCGGATAACATGGGAGACGAGGTGCTGAGCATCAACGACCTCTACGTAAGCGTGGAGGGAACAGAGATTATCAAAGGCCTTTCCATGACAATTAACATAGGCGAAATTCATGCTATAATGGGAAGAAACGGCTCAGGTAAGTCAACTCTTGCCAATGTCATCATGGGCCACCCTGCCTATGAGATTACATCTGGTTCAGTCAAATTCAAAGGAACTCCATTAGAAGAAATGGAAGTCTTTGAGCGTGCCCGCGCAGGTATGTTCCTTTCTTTCCAATATCCCTCCTCTGTCCCTGGTGTTCAAGTTGGTACATTCTTACGTAAATCAGTCTCTGCTGTTCGTGGTAATGATGCTCCAAGTGCTAGAGATTTTAGGAAAGAACTCAAATCACATATGGAATCTTTGAATATGGATCGTTCATTCCTCTCCAGGTATGTTAATGATGGATTTAGTGGCGGAGAAAAGAAGCGTCTTGAGATTCTTCAAATGTTATTGTTAAACCCAGTTCTCGCTTTATTAGATGAAACTGATTCAGGATTGGATATCGATGCACTGCGTGTTGTTTCAGATGGAATTAACAGTGTTGCTCCTAATGCCGGATGCCTTATCATAACTCACTATGAACGTTTACTAGAACATGTCAAGCCCGATTTTGTACATGTTATGATTGATGGAAAAATAGTCAAAACCGGAGACGCAACTCTCGCAGGTAAATTAGAAGCCAAGGGGTACGATTGGCTAGAAGCATGAGGGTGAATGAATGTCAGGTGAATCAGCAAGGGACGCAGTTGGCGATTATCGTTATGGTTTTCACGACCCAGAGGTCGCTACAATTCGTTTTGACAAGGGACTTTCTGAGCAGGTAGTTAGAGATATCTCTGAACTTAAAAACGAACCAGAATGGATGACTGAAATCCGTGTAAAAGCCTACAATCGTTTCATGGAAATGCCTATGCCAAAGTGGGGTAACTGCAACATGCTAGACCAGATTGACTTTGATTCTGTCACATACTTCCTGCGTTCATCAAAAGGAACAGAAAACAACTGGGATGATGTTCCTGATGACATTAAGAATACCTTTGACCGCTTAGGAATACCAGATGCTGAGCAAAAGTGGCTTGGCGGAGTAACTGCTCAGTACGAGTCAGAAGCAGTTTACCATTCGATACGTGAAGATCTTGAAGAGCAAGGGGTAATATTCCTAGATATGGATTCTGGTCTGAAAGAGTATCCCGAAATTGTGAAGAAATATTTTTGCTCAGTCGTTCCTGCAAGCGATAACAAATTCTCAGCACTAAATACTGCAGTTTGGTCTGGCGGTTCTTTCATCTATGTCCCTAAAGGAGTCCATGTTGAAATGCCAGTTCAGGCTTATTTCAGAATTAATGCCAAAAACATGGGGCAATTTGAGCGCACTCTAATAATAGCAGATGAGGGTTCCTCAATTCATTATGTTGAAGGATGCACGGCGCCGACTTATTCCACTGAATCATTGCATTCTGCAGTTGTTGAATTAATCGCTATGGATGGTGCAAAGATACGCTATTCAACCGTTCAAAATTGGTCAGCTAACGTTTACAATTTAGTTACAAAAAGAGGGGTTGCTCATGCTAATGCAACCATTGAATGGGTAGATGGCAATATCGGTTCCAAATTGACAATGAAATATCCTGCTGTCCTTCTCAAAGGAGAAGGTGCTCATGCAGAAGTCATTTCAGTAGCTTATGCCGGAAAAGGTCAGCACCAAGATGCGGGTGCTAAAGTGCACCATTTAGCACCAAATACAACATCAAATATCTTGTCTAAATCTATCTCTAAGAACGGGGGACGTTCTTCATACAGGGGTATGCTTCAAGTTACTCCTAAGGCTAGTGGGTGCCGCTCTAAGGTAGTGTGTGATGCACTAATGCTTGATGCAGATAGTCAATCAGACACATATCCTACTATGGAAGTTGGAAATTCCAGTGCAGATTTAGAACACGAAGCCAGTGTTTCAAAAGTCAGCAGTGATCAACTATTCTATCTGATGTCTAGAGGGCACAGCGAAGATGAAGCAATGGGGCTGATTGTGAATGGTTTCTTTGAACCTTTTACTCGTGAGTTACCAATGGAATACGCAGTCGAACTCAATCGTCTTCTTGAATTGGAGATGGAGGGTTCAATTGGATGATGCTTTATCCTGAAATACCAATTCCGCCTCGCTCTGAACACCTCTGGCGCTACACTCCTTGGAGGAGAATACATCCGACTAAGGTCGCAGACGTGCCTCAATCCAGTGTTATCAAATTCTCTCTAGGTCAGGACTCAGAAATGGAGGGGAGTGATGAGATTGGTCGTTCTTTCATCCACTCAATCTCAAATGTATGTAAGGAAATATCTCTTACCAACGAATCTAAGGAATTAGATTTGAGATGTGGCGGGCACATATGCGCAGGGGAATTGAACATCAAATCAACCGGAGATTCTTCTCTTATCATTCGATTAAGTGGTGATTCTGGTTGGACTGGAATTAGAATTCTTGGTGATGTTTCAGGTCGCCTCTCGGTAGCAGTAATCAACGATTTGTCAACCGATGGCCATCTACTTCGCTGCGAAGATTGGGTAGTGAATCGTGATTCCGCATTGGAGTTTTCTACGCTCTCAACCGGAGGATTTCTCGTAAAATCAGATATCCGTATCAAACTGGACCAAAACGGTGCAGAAGTAAGAGGAGGAATTGCATCAAATGGTCATGGAAGTCGCCACGATGATCACCATGTGGAAATCGACCACAAGATAGGACACACCCAATCCTCTCTAGTAATGCATGCTGCTTGCAATGACTCATCACATTCTGTAGGGACTGGATTGTTGAGCATTAGAGATGGTGCAGACAAGAGTGACGCAGGACAAGTTTTCCGTAATTTGCTACTTTCAGAAAAAGCTAGAGCAGAAGCAATTCCAGAACTAGAAGTTCTCGCAGATGATGTGAAAGCAGCCCATGGGGCAGCAAGTGCTCCAATCGATTCCAATCAACTTCATTACCTTCAGTCAAGGGGATTATCTGGCGATGAAGCATCTTCATTAATTGTTGAAGGGTTTCTAATGGATGCATTCCGAGATATAAAAAATCAAGATGTTATAGCCGCATTGAGAACTAGGCTTTTGGTACACCTAGAGTGTCTGATTAATGGGTGATTAAATGAAGCAAGATTTCCCTATCTTTTCACGTCGAGTTAATGGTAAACCATTAGTCTATCTTGACAACGCTGCAACAACTCAGAAACCTTCGTGTGTTATCGATGCGATGTCTGAATTTTATTCGGTTTCGAATGCAAACGTACACCGCGCAGTTCACACTCTTGCAGGAGAAGCTACAGAAGGATACGAAGAGTGTCGTAAATTATTGAAGCAGAGGTACAACGCAGAATATGCAGTTATTACCAGTGGTACTACGGAAGCCATCAATCTAGTTGCTCATGCTTGGGGTAAGCATAACTTGAGCTCTGGTGATGTGGTTGTTCTGACAGAGATGGAACATCACAGTGACATCGTTCCTTGGCAAATGCTAGCTGAGAAAAGTGCGATTGAAATCAGATATGTGCCTGTGACTAATGGAAAGTTAGACATGGATGCTTTTGAAGTCGCGCTCGAAGGAGCTAAATTGGTTTGCGTAGTCCATACCTCCAATGTTCTTGGTGTTAGAAACCCAGTCGAGGATATCATCGAATTATCGAAGTCAGTAGGTGCTAAGGTGTTGCTAGATGCTGCACAAGCAGTCCCTCATGAACTAATTGATTTCAGAGAACTTGGTGCCGACTTTATGGCATTTAGCGCCCACAAAATGTGTGGCCCTACTGGCATAGGAGCATTACTTATCAGCAATGATGCATTTTCAGAAATGGAGCCATTTATGGGAGGAGGGGATATGATTGATACCGTTACCTTAGAAGGTTCAACATACCAAACTAACGAGCATAGGTTCGAAGCAGGAACTCCTAGAATCGCAGAAGGTGTTGGCTGGGCAGCAGCCCTTGAGTGGATATCGAATATCGATCTCGAAGCCCACCATGCCCGTTTATTGTCGATTGCCTCAGATGTTGCAGAACAACTTAGCAATCGCGGTATGTCTGTTTATTCAACACTGGGTCCTGGCGATGCAGCTGTAGTTTCTTTCACGCATCCTACAATTCATCCTGAAGACTTTGCACGTCTTTTAGATGCGCAAGGTGTGGCTGTTAGAACCGGTCATCACTGTGCTCAACCTCTCATGGAAAAGTTAGGTGTTAGTGGTACAATTAGGGCATCATTCTATCTTTACAACGATGTATCAGATGCTGAAGTATTTCTTTCAGGAGTCGACAGAGTTTTGGAGGCAATGGCATGAGTTGGCCTGCCGCAATACAAGAGCTAATCGAAGAGTTTCAGGATATTGATGAGCAATTTGAACGCCTCGAAGTTCTGATGGAATTTTCTGAAGAAGTAGAAGAACTTCCTGTAGAAAGTTGGAACGAAGAAAATTTAGTCAAAGGTTGCCAATCAATTGCCCATATAGAAGTCGAGATGATAGAAGGTAAGGTTTGGATGAAAGCCGCTGCTGATGCTAAGATGGTTCAAGGATTGCAGGGGATATTATCGATTGCAGTAAATGGTTCTACACCTGAGCAAGTTCTGGAATTGACACCCGAATTTGCAGAAGAAGCAGGAATTTTAAACAGTTTAACTCCATCAAGGTCCAATGGATTTAGAACTATGTTCGACATGGTTCAAAGAAATGTTAGAGAGGCGATATAATGACGACAAAAGATGAAGTTTTGACAGCTCTAGATGATGTTGAAGACCCAGAATTAAAATTGTCAATTGTTGAATTAGGATTAGTTTACGATGTTCGTTTTGAGTCTAAAGATGGCCTCGAACATGCCGAAGTGGACATGACTCTGACAAGCCCAGGGTGCCCTGCTGCTGCTGAAATAATGGCAGCAGCTCATCGTGCAGCGCTAAATGCTGTTGAGAGCGTTCACATCAATTTAGTATGGTCACCAAGGTGGGACCCTAAAATCCATGCATCTGAAGATGCTAGAATGGATATGGGGATTTGGGACTGATCAGAGATAGACTTCTTTGTGATGAATACTGTTCTTTGGCCCCATACGATTTTTGCGGATTTCAGCAACGTACACCTTACCTTCATCATTTCTACAGTAAGTGATTTCACTGGTTCCAATGTAGTAATTCCAATGTTTTTGGAATATCTCTGCTCTTTCTTTTGTATTTGCAACAATAGATGGTATCTTGTGATACATCTGGACACTTCGTACGGCTTTCTTCAAGAACTTAGCAAGAACTTCTGGTAATAATTTCGAAAGCCAAGTGTGGCGCATGTGCATTGCTGGACGACTGATGATATACCTTGGATTATCAAGAGGGCCAAGAACTTCTTCTAGGGCTTTAGTGAATTTCTCAGTTTCCTCTTCAGTCGCATGTTCAAGGTGGAACCTTAACCATCCACCTCCGCGATTACCTCCGGATGCCTTACAATCTCTATCAATTTCTCCCAAATCACCGAGAGTATCTACAATTACTTTTGATATCTCCAACATTAAGGATTCATCAGTCCAAGGACGCTTGTTAATTCCGAATTTGAATCCACTACTAAATCCAGACTCTAGTTTTGCTTCTACTGCAGAACTAGATTTTACGTTAAATGGCTGGCCAATACCCCAAAGTCCACGGACATGAGGGCGGTTTGCAGCACGGGTTAGCATCTCTTCATTGAATAATTCCATTCCTTCGTTCACGCCTTCTGGTTTTGCATCATTGAATGCTGCATGAACGTGCCCCACTCCTTTTTCGATAGTCCCGTCATCACAAACTCCATACAGTTGCTTGTGCTTTCTCTTGAATCGGTCGTAATCATCGAAACCTTTGGTAAACTCTTCTGCTAAGCACACAATATCCCAATTGTTTGCGACCTTCTCTTTCCAAGTTGAATCCAATCTAATAGAGCGTCCCCGAAGTTGGTTTATGCTCATACTGGTAGTGACTGTGGTCATGTCGATTAGGACATTGATTCGAGATGCATCCCACCCTTCACCGAGCAAACCTCTAGTTCCAATCAAACATTTTGTCAAACCTTCTTGGAAGAATTCTGTTATCATTAATGAATAATATCTTGGAACCCAATCCTTGCCTTTACCGTGTATCTCATGATACCCTTCATGGACATGATCCTCTAATCTGATATCAACTTCATTTTCAGAAATCCATAGTTTAGCCCGTGTCATAAATCGCTCAAACAGGTCATCATCAACTAGTACAGTGCTGCCTGTCATCAGTATTGGATCAAGAGAGTCCCCCTCCGGATGAGCTACCATTGAACGGAAAACAGCAATCGCTCCACCAGCCTCATCATCCAGAATTCCATCAACTAACGATGTAGCAGATGTCTTTTCAAAATCAGTTACAATAACTGCTCTAATCGAATCCCCTAATGTGTTAATTTCTGTTGAAAATATTCTGGTCAGAGCAGAAACTTTGGATGATGAATATGCCATTACTCTTCCAACAGGTGATGCACATGGTCTTGATCCAGTTTCGGTAATTTGGATGCCGAGAAGTCTTAATCTGGACACGACCGATTCGGACAATCGATGGTCTTCTTCATCTTTTGATCTCCTCAGGCCATGTCTGACATATCGGCTGAGAACAGTTCTCAGCATACTCATTCTTGTCCATGATTCGTCATCGACATTCATCACAATTTCAGGAACATCTTGCGGTAATTCTGTCATTGAGGATTGCAAATATCTTCTGGCATCATCTGCAAATGCTGGATATTTCCTGTAGAATTCTTTCCAGTCCATTGGTTTCCCGCCGGGAGATTTTCTCTCAGAAAGCGATTGAATCAACCATCCATCCAAATCTAGAACGCGCTCAGGACCCTTCGATGGATTCTTTTCACGTAACTCGATTAGCAACTCCTCGAATTCAGAATCAACTCCTGCAATGTATTGCAATTCCTTAGAATCAGGTCTCACGAAGTAGCACAAATCTTGGTAGGGAGCAAGGTTAGATTCTCTTACCAACGCAGGAACTGGAACTTCATAGTCCACTGGGCCGAAAAATTCCTCATATCGATTTGCATCATCTTCATCAAAATCTTCGGGGACTGGTGGTGTCGCAGTTAATCCTAGAACTACAGGATTTCCAAATAGCTCCTTGACTTCTGTTAGGATCCTGCCCCAATGATGCATTAGGTGATGGCATTCGTCTAAGATAATTAGTCCAATGCCTATCTCTTTCAAGCGCTCGAGGTTTTCTTTAGCACTTTTCCCTAAAATCGAAAGCGCATTTCCTTCCTTTGCGACCATGTCTCTAACTTTCTTTCTGTATGTGCCTAACCTTGCATGATAATAATCCCGATTCCTTTCTTTGAGATCATTTTGCCATGCAGTGCAAGATTCATAATCATGAGCTTCACCCTCACTAATTAATTTCTCAGCCCACAGAGTTAGGGCCTGAGTTTCAATATCTTCCCCTCCCTTTCCTGGTGCTGTAATAGATTGATACGTTAGAGATGTGAGCAATCCCGGATTCTTTGGGTCGGTACTGATGAAGTCATCTTTTCCATCTAGGTCGAATAGAGATGTTCTTGCAGCCCATTGTGCTTGAATAGCAGAGTTTGGAGACAGTACCAATGCGGGCTTTTTGACTAAATCAGCCCAGACATAGAGGCCAAGAATTGTCTTTCCAGAGCCAGGAGGTGCAACTATGTGCAATCTGGTTGCACCAGATTCAAGTTGAGGAATTATGACTTTGCTAGCTGCATCTTGAGAGGGTCTCAATTTACCTGTGAAGTGAATATTGCCAAAATCCGGAAGTGGTTCTGGCATGGGTTGGCTACTTGTTCACAGTTTATGACGATAAGCCCTTTACTCGGAGTCGCTTTTACCCATGCGATAAGCATCGATTACTGCTCTTGCTATTGCTTCGGGATCATTATTGATTTGCTTATCAATTTTAACTCCTCCCATTAAAGAATCACCAACCATAACTGAGTCGGTCATAGATAGCGATTTAGTATCGCCATCTTCAGTCTTAGAATTCTCAGAAATCATCTTGTCAAAGTTTGATTTTGATTCCTTGATTTGTTGAATTTCGACATCTTTTACTTGGACTTCCTCTTCTAGAGAAACTACTTTTTGTTTTGTTTCATCTAATTCAAACTTCAGATGTTTTGCAGCATCTATTGCCTTTTCTAATTCGGCTTCCATAGCTTG
Organism: Candidatus Poseidoniaceae archaeon; assembly: GCA_045568475.1. Taxonomy (GTDB): domain Archaea; phylum Thermoplasmatota; class Poseidoniia; order Poseidoniales; family Poseidoniaceae; genus MGIIa-K1. The sequence continues at coordinate 12,987 of JBJLAY010000067.1, forward strand.
CAAAACAGTTTCAAATGTAGCGGGCTGGCTAGGTAATTCTTGAGTTGGCATTGCCCGTGAACCTCTTGTGTCTTTCCAAGAACCATCATTGTTCTCAACCATTCTGCCTAGTAGCAAATCTACTCTTGCCT
>JBJLAY010000068.1:0-13059 GCA_045568475.1 Candidatus Poseidoniaceae archaeon
ACTTCTTCTTCGATGTAAAATTCAAATGGAATTTGATTTGCGCTAACTGGTAGCTGCGGCATCATCATAGCGATAATGATGACCAACATAAAGCGGCGCATAAATGCTGTACGGGGTTCTACATTTGAATAGTCCGCCGTAAATGCTCTGGGCTCAGATTCAGGCGGATGTTGCAAAACAAAAGAGTATATACTAAGCGAAGAGCGTTGGGGGCAATGCAAAGAAAAACTGTTAGTTTGCTCGTAGCCCTACTGTTGTTTTCCGCAATACCACTGAATGTATCTGCGGATGAGAACGAAGACATACCAACCAACGCTGCTGCCACCGGAATACATGATTCCTTGGTCGCAGCACTTGCACACGCCGATCTAGTAGGCCCATTGACAGGTAGCGGTCCGTTCACTGTCTTCGCACCCACAGATCAGGCCTTCTCTGATGCAGGCATTGACCTGACAGATTTCAACACTCCTGAGTTGAATGCAACACTCTCTGACATTCTACTTTACCACGTTATTTCTGGTGCTAGTGTGATGTCGGCTGACGTTACTGATGGTCAAACCGTTGGAATGATGAACGGTGACGACGCTTCGATTACTGTTGCCGATGGTACAGTGATGATCAATGATGCCACAGTTGTGAGTCCAGATGTTGTCGCTAGTAATGGTGTAATTCACGTGATAGATAAGGTCCTAATGCCGCCAGTAGAATTGGTCGACATCCCAACAGTTGCAGATGGCACTGGAATCCATACTGCCCTAGTCGCCGCACTATCCCAGGCTAATTTGGTGTCCACGCTCCAAGGAGATGGGCCCTTCACAGTATTCGCCCCAACCGACGATGCATTCGCAGCGGCTGGAATCGATTTGACTGCATTTGATACAGATGAAGAAAATGCCACTCTTGTAGATATCTTGCTTTACCATGTTTACTCAGGTGCAGTGAACGCAGCTGATGTTACAGACGGATTAACTGTGACAATGGTCAATGGAGATGAAGCATCATTCTCTGTAGCAGATGGAACTGTGATGGTTGGAGATGCTACTGTTACATTGGCTGATGTCCTGGCTAGCAATGGTGTAATTCACGTGATAGATAAGGTCCTAATGCCTCCAACAGATGTAGAACCTGACATCCCTACTGTAGCATCTGGAACAGGGGTTCACACCTCATTGGTGGCGGCTGTCGTTCAAGCAGGTCTATTAGAGACACTTCAGAGTGAAGGCCCATTCACTGTATTCGCTCCAACCGATGATGCATTCTCAGCAGCAGGAATCGATCTAACAGAATTCGAATCAGAAGAAGGGTTAGCAACACTTGCTGACATCCTGCTTTACCACGTCGCTTCAGGTGCGGTAACTTCTGACATGCTTTCTGATGGCATGACTGTCACAATGGTCAACCAAGATGATGTTGCATTCACTGTCAACAGTGACGGTGTGATGGTAAACGATGCAACAGTGTCCTTAGCCGATGTCTCTGCAAGTAACGGTGTAATCCATGTTATCGATAAAGTTTTGATGCCGCCTGCTGATGCAGAAGGAGATATCTGTTACAACTTGAATACACACACAATTGTAGCTGGCGCAACTCAAGCAGAATGTGATGCTTACATGTATCTTGTTGACTATGAAATGAACGGTCAAATGATTACTGGCTGTTACAACGGCGTCACCCATCAGGTTAGCCAAGTTACACAGGAAGTCTGTGAAAGCTACATGTGGACTGCTGCTGTTGATATTGCAACAACGGCTTCAGCAACCACTATCCATAACTCTCTAGTTGCGGCATTGGCACAGGCAGAATTAGTAGCAACTCTATCAGGTGCAGATAATTACACAGTATTCGCACCAACAGATGCTGCGTTTGCAGCAGCAGGAATTGATTTGTCAGATCCAGCATTAACACAAGATGCACTTGCAAACATTCTGCTGTACCATGTTGTACCTGGCACGATCATGTCATCTGACTTGAGTGTCGGAATGACAACAGTCACGGCTGCAAATGGTGATTCATTGATGGTGCATGTTACTGATTCTGGAGTAATGGTTGGCGAAGAAATGGCAATGGTTACTCTTGCAGATGTCCCTGCAAGTAACGGTGTAATACATGTTATTGACAAGGTGATAATGCCTCCTGCAGATGAAGTTGCATGTGATGTGACAATTGGTATTTCATCAGATGGATATGCGTTTTCCCCGGCAGCTGTTACAATCGAGGTAAATCAAACAGTATGTTGGTCTTGGGAGGCTGAAAGCATGGCTCACAATGTCAAGGAAGTTGATGGGATGAAATCTACAAAATTCGTTGAAGGTGGAGTTACATCCGGCGCTGCTTTAATGACAGTAGATTTCCACCACACCTTCACAGAGGACACAATCTTCTATTACGCCTGTGAACCACATATTTCTGTTGACATGTTTGGAAAAATCACAGTAGGTGACGGTGGAGTTGAACCATCTTCTGATGACGATGATGAAGATAGTGAAAATAATACGCCCGGTTTCCTTGGGGTTACCATGATCCTAGCAACCTTGGGTGCAGTACTCTTCGCTAGGTCAAACCGCGAAGATGAGTGAAATTATGAATTGGAAGAAGTTGGTCGCTACAGTCACGATATTAATTGTGACTGTAGCGGCTGTTTGGTTTTACTTAATGGCCTCATATGAGTCTGACTTGGGTACTTCTAACGTAGTACTTACCGACTCATCTTCTTCTATATCGAATGATTCCACAGACAATCAATTGCTACAACTTAGTTTTGATGAAGACGCTGAAGATCTTCTTTGGTCTTCACTTGAAATTTCAATAGAAATCGATGGAGAATCAAATACTTGCTCCTTCGGCTCTCAATCAAAAAGTAATGGTACTTCCAATAATGTGATCCCAAATCTTGGTGCTGATGGATTTACTTTTACTACTTTGATCGATGCCACTGATGATGACTCGTTCACACTTTACGATTTGCCTGAGCAAATGGAAGGCAATGATTCCAATTATTGGATGAGATTTTCATCAACTGATGTATTCCTTGGTGAAAGTGTGAACTGGACATTCATCGAAGGCGCAGACTTTGGAGAAATTGAAAGTAGTTCTGGATTAGAACTATCTTCTGAGAATGAAGAAAGGCTTGAATGGTACACCTATGATATGTCTGTACACCGTGTTAATCCTAATGATGGAGTTTACATCCTTGAAAGCAACAATTCTTGGTACAAGGTTAAATTCTTGAGCTACTATAATGCGGATGATGAAAGCCGTCACCCTACCTTTCAAGTTGCGGCTTTAGAAGGAACTGATTTTCCAGCATTATCAAATCCAGATCTCGTTTTTCCATCTCCATGTCTAATCGTAACAGATGACTTGGATACTTCTTCTTGGAATGCGGAAGAAACAATCACTCTGATTGAAAATGGAGTCGACTTGTGCAACAATGAATGTGAGTTTAAAGTGATGATTGCATTCGAAACTATCGCTGTAGAAATAGACGAACCCGAAGTAACTCTCTGATCAATGTACTGGATCTTCCAGAACTCTAGATAGGGCTGCCATGTCGAATTGGACCCCACTCATTGGAACTTTTAGGTCGAATGATTCGGAAACCCTTGGGTCAATTTCTCCACATTCTCCTACAATAATATCATCGACTAGTATATTGGCAGACCTACCTGATAGCCAGGGGCCAGATTGATTCTCCACCAAAGACCAATCAGCGCATCCTAAGTCTCGCATAAGTCGCTGAATTCTTCCTCTAAGGGCGGCAAATCCCCCAGTTCTTTCGGCAATTAGGAAAGCAAATCTATCCCTGTTTTTGTGGTCGATAACAACTGTACCTAGTTCGTAAACACCCTGTGGCAAGTCATGATGACGATTTGCTGCAAGCAGGCGTAACAAACCAGGAAGGATATTCTGTCTAAGAATCGTATGTTCTGTTGTGATTGGGTTTGTCATACGAGTAATGGCCCCATCCGCTTTCCATCTCATCAGTTCAAATTGATCTGAATCATTGGAAAGTGTGAGTGATTGAATTTGGATTAGACCTAATCCTTGCAAAGCTTCTCGAACTCTTCTTCGTAAGTGGCCATCACTACGGGGGATAGCCGTTAATGGTGCTTTAGGGACATCATAGGCCAAGTCATCATAACCATGTCCTATTGCTATCTCTTCAACTAAATCGATTGGATGTAAAATGTCGAAGCGCCACCTTGGCATCGATATTGATAGGATTCCAGAAGTATCTCCATTGTATATCCCGCCCATTCGGCGTATTGCATCTTCAATTTGATCGTCAGTGAATGAATTACCAAGAATGCTTTCGACTAAGTTTCTCTCTACATGGTGCTTTATTGGGGAGCCGTTAAGCATCCATTCTTTCCCGTCACAACCAGTAACTCTTACTGATTCAATAGTTCCTCCTAGTACTGACAGTTGCAAACAAATCAGCATTAATGCCGACTCACATGCTCTAATGTCAACACCAGTGACATCTATGAAAATATCACGTGTATTCGTTGTTACTGTTGTGTGGTCGCCATTGATAATGGGAGGGAATGATAGGACTGAGTCGTTTGAGTCCAAGATAATTGGAACCTTATCCATTCCTTGTAACAAGTGTGCATAATCGATACCTTTGGGATGGTCTGATAATATCTCATCAATAGACATGTCATCCTCCATTGCAAGAGGGGTAAATGAGTGAGTTCTTTCAACGGCTTCAACTCTGAAAGGTGGTGAAATTGTTGCCAAATCATGAACTCCTATAGATGCCCTTTTCCTTCCACGGCCCAAGGCGAAGTGCAATTTTTCTTGATGTTCCATCAGGCGTTTAATGATGTCTTCATCAACATTTAGCCCCCTTACAACTGCGCCTAAGATGACTGGTCGAATCGAATCTAATTCAGGAGAAACCTTCATCGAAATAGTCCCTGGTCTAACGGCTAATCTAGGATTTGGAGGCGAATCGTGTAGGAATGGCATCATCCCGTGAAACAGTGTTTCAGGCGATAGTAAGTCTGGGCGATCGGGAAATATCTCAATTCCAAGTGTATCTTCATCACACGTATCAATATCAGTTCCCATTAATGGAAGTCGAAATGCTAAATCTTCTATGTCGTGTTTACGACCTCGAGATTCAACAAACCTTCGAAGAAGGCTTTGTTCGACATTGATAGTTGGCATTAAATCACCTTGCAAACCAGTGCGGCATAGGTCTGTCATAACCTGCCAATCGCAGTCCACTAACCGCTGCAGTATCTTGATCACATGCACGTAAATTAGCTCTTGTTAGTGAGTCGATGGAAGCCAAACCTAATCGATTTAGATGAGCCGATAGTCCAGAGGTAACTTGTGCAATCCAGCCAGTGATATTTTCATCAGGTGCTGGGCAAACTGTAAAACCAATATTGGATGCACAAAGAATAGCTAAATCTTCACTAGTTGCTGACCAAGGTAACCAGATTGCGGCCTTGGAATCTTCACTCATTTCAGAGGCTGATCGTCCAACCATTGGTAAAGATGCAGCGGCACATAGGCCACTTCCATCATCTAGTACACTTATCGCAGCATCAGCACCATGATGTTCCGAATCAGCATGAAGTGATGCGGATTGGCTCACGCCTCTAATCATAAGCACCTTTGATTTCTCTCCTGCAATACAGCGAAGAGCTACAAGCAATCCATCTATTGCTGCACCATCTAATCTCGGTAATGAGTCTAGATCGATAGCAAATCCTGCAGCAGATTGGACCAAATTTGCTGCATCTGCTATATTTTCAGAATCAATAATCACTATGTCGCAATCACGAGGGTTTGAGCGTACTAAGCAGGGATGGAATAAATCATCCTGGACTCCATTTGGCACATAAGGTAACAATGGAATGGGAAGTGCAAGAGCATCTTCTCCGCCAATAAGGGCCACAGTGTCACATGTTGAATGGCTAGGGTGGTGGTTGGTAGTTGCCGGGAGCAATGCAATCCCGGATAGGTCTTCTTTGCATGAAGACATTATCCCTTCAACATTCTCTCCATCAGATACTAGACATACAGCATCAGCAGGGATGTGTAAATCTTCGTCATCAAGTGTTTTGTTTATTTTAGTGACTTCACTCTTTTCCAAAGTGCGAAGGATTACACCTGGGGGCGGCGAAGGGCAACGTCCATTGATGATAATCCTGCCACCTATCATTCCAGCACCAGGATCGCCACCTACATCTCCATGAACAATTATATCGCCACCACTCATTCCTCCACCGATTCTTATTCCGGAGTCGCCTCTGATGACGAGTAGGCCACCAGTCATTTTGGCTCCAGCGTCATCTCCAACTCCGTCAAGAATCGTAATCTGTCCACTTTTCTGCCCATATCCTGCACAAGCGCCAGCAGTTCTCTCACAAGTAATCTTGTTGCCATTATTACCGGCTCCAAGGAATGAACCGATATCGCCCTGGTGAGTGTATGTTCCACCTTGCCCGAAAGCAGCAGTAAATGGACCTAAGTATCCCAAACTACGAACCTTTGAACCATCGGGTAGATTTGGACATAGACCCAGTTCGCCATCTTTTGGAACAGGTTCTCCTCCGGTTGTCCAACCTATGCGTAATACAATGTTTCTTTCTAGAGCTTTTTCGAGTTGCGCGGGCAATCTCGAGTTGATGCTCATCGAACTCGCAACGATGTCGTCAATACCTGCCATCAACCCTCGGTGAATGTTCTCTTTCATCAACCGTTTGCCTCCAAGATGTGACAATAGCGCGAAGCAATGTTCATGTGAGTGGCGCGAAGGCAGGTACATTGGGAGCCTCATGACTATCAAGGTTGCAATCAATGGATACGGGACAATCGGAAAGCGAGTTGCCGACGCAGTATCTTGCCAAGATGATATGGAAATTATAGGTGTAACCAAGACTAGACCTGCTTTTGGATGCGACTTAGCAGTCCGAAAAGGATACCCATTGTATTGCACATTTGATGACGCTAGTAGGATTGCAGCATTTGCCGACGCTGGGTATGAGTGTCACGGCGGTCTTAGTGATTTATTGGCGGTGGCTGATGTTGTAGTAGATTGCTCTCCTGGCAAAATGGGAGCAGATAACAAGGCTAAGTACCAAAATGCTGGAGTAAAGTGGATTTTCCAAGGTGGAGAGAAACATGCTATGACTGGTCTTTCCTATACTTCATGTGCTAATCATAGCGCTAACTTGAATGCAGAAGGGACCCGTGTTGTTTCTTGTAATACGACAGGGCTTTCAAGAACATTAGTTCCTCTTTACGATCACTGTGGCGAACTGTCAGTTGAATGCACAATGATACGCCGTGCGGCAGATCCTGGAGATTCTAAGAAGGGTCCAATTAATGCGATTAAACCAGTCTTGAAAGTACCGAGCCACCACGGCCCAGATGTAATGACAGTCAAGCCTGAAATCAAAATTAATTCACTAGCCGTTGCAGTTCCAACTACAATCATGCATGTGCACTCTATTGTTGCAACTCTTCCTGATGGTCACGGACTCACTACTGAAAGTGTTCTTGACATGTGGAGCAATAGTCCTCGTGTTGTCATTATGCACGGAGGAGATACCGGAATTACAACTACTGCTGAAGTAATGGAATTCGCAAGAGATATGGGCCGCACTTGGGGAGATTTGCATGAGATATTTGTTTGGGAAGATGGGGTAAAATTAGTTGGAAATAATCTATACTACTTCCAAGCAATTCATCAGGAATCTGATGTTATTCCTGAGAATGTAGATGCAATTCGTGCTTTGATGGGTTCTGAGCCCGATTGGCAAGCCTCAGTTTCTAAAACCGACGCAGCGATTGCCGCACTTTTTGAGTGAGCCCTATAGGGCTCATCAGAGGCTTGTATTCAAGTACGGTTGCATGTTCCGAGGTATATGGTGGCAGCGCAAAGGTCCTTTTTCATCCTTGTAGTGATGCTTCTTGCTCCTATGGCGGGTGCCGTTGATAACCCAGTAGTCATTGAAAGTGATTTACTTGAGGATGCAGCAAAGAAGTGGCATGCTATGGAACCTTTGGACACTATCCAGTCTCCTCTGAAAGATGTTGATTATCAAATCTATACTTCCGCAGGAACCTTCGATCCATTAGCAGAAGAAATACCAAAATCACGATTAGATGATTCTAATGATTATCGAGAAACTGGCATGGCTATCGTTCAATTATATCATCACACAGGTGATGCATTATACGATTTAGTCGAGCAGCACGATGTATTTGTTTTAGACAATCTTGGTACATCGACTTGGTTGGTCAGGTTATCTCATCCAAGTGACATTTTTGCTATTAAAAACGATGATTCAGTTCGCTGGGTAGGTTCAATGATGCCGGGTTGGAGGGTTTCTTCTGATGTTGATTCCTCAACCGATTACATTGCAGCAATACCTGCAGTTGATTTGAATCCAATGGCACTAGATGTTCTAGCTCTGGACTTGTTGAAGATGGGTGCTGATGAAGCATGGTGCGGCTTACATTTGTGTGAAATCAAAGGGTCAGTCGATTTGGAATCTCTTGCACGTGATGGCCGCATTATATGGTCTGAAACCGCATATGAAATGAGATTGACAAATGCTGTGGCTGGTGCAATTGTAGGTGTCCCTGAGGTTGCAAATACTACACTGGGATTAGACGGTTCAGGTGAAAAAATATCTTTCACAGATACTGGTATTGATCAAGATCATCCCGATATTGTTGGAAGAATAGCAGGTGTTTACACTCAATATGGTCTTGATCCAAGTCCAGCTGATTCAAACGGAGGACATGGGACACATGTTGCTTTGACCATTGCTGGTGATGGAAGTGGTGATTCATCTGCGACAGGTATTGCACCAGGCGCATATGTTGTTGCTTACGCTTTGGAGCATGATCCAACAGGAGTTTTTGGAAGAATCGGCTCTATTTATGATATGCTTAGTCACGCTGAACAAGAAGGCTCAAGAGTCGCAGTAAACGCTTGGGGGTTAAATGGCAACTATGGAGCATATACTGCCGATTCACGTTCCTTAGATGTATTTGTACATGATAACCCTGACTTCTTGCCTGTATTCTCTGCAGGTGACGACCCTAATCAGAATGCTTCCAAAGTGATGGCACCATCGACTGCCAAGAATGTGCTTTCAATCGGCGCATCAACAACTAGTCCATCAGGCAGCGTTGCCAATTTTTCAGCAAATGGTCCATCATTAGATGGGCGTGTAAAGCCAGACTTAGTCGCTCCAGGCGTTTCCATTTGTTCTGGTAGAGCCGAAGAAGCCGCAATCCCAGTTGGTTTGAGTTGTGGTAGTGGTACGCACTTAAATGGTAATGACATGTATATGTCACTCTCCGGTTCTAGCCAAGCAACAGCAGTTGCAGGCGGTTCAGTTTCATTGATTCGCGAATTCATTCGCGAAGAAATAGGAATCTCTACTCCTGCGGCCTCTTTGATTAAGGCTGCAAGTATCAACGGTGCGATTGATCTGGGAACAGCAAATATTCCTAATGCACAAGAAGGATGGGGGCAAATCTCAGTTTCGAACACAGTAATTCCAAGTTATAATGGGAACGAATTGAACACATTCCACGATAACTCTCGAACATTATCTGCAGGCTTTTCGACACTCTACCAATTCGATATCGATCCATCCTCTGGAATCGACATCACTATGGCTTGGACAGATGTTGCAGGCAGTGCAAATTCTGCTCAGAATGAAGCCAGATTAGTCAATGATTTGGATTTACTACTTACTGCTCCAGATGGGTCTGTGTACAAAGGAAATGTCATGCTAAATGGCTTTTCAGTACCAAATGGCGTGCATGATAGTTTGAACAATGTTGAGAGAATAAAAATTGCACCTTCATCATCTTTGCCAACTGGAAAGTGGCAATTGCAAGTTTCTCATGCAGGAGGTCTGGACCAAGCCTTCTCACTGATTTTGACAGGTGATGCTACTATTGATCAAAAAGCAGACTTGGTTGTATTCGATGGCTCGATTTTCCCATCTTCTGCTTCTCCGTTAGTTAACGATTTGATAACAATTCGAATCTCTTGGCTAAATCAGGGCACATTGGATGCAGGCAAATTCAGAGTAACTCTAGAAGATTTAACTACAGGTGATATGATTTATGATGGAAACCGCTCATCTTTGAATGCAGGAGTAATTGATTCACTTACTCTTTTCCATTCTTTTACAACAACTGGAGATCATGATATGAGACTCACAGTTGATGTAGATTCCAGTATTCTGGAAGTGAACGATGAAATAAACGGTTTGAATAACAACATCGAAGAGATGACGATCTCAGTTGCAGCCTTAGGTGTGAGGCTGGTAACTCTAGACAGCAATGGAGCTGAAGATGAAAGTATGGTTAACCAAACACTGAACCCTTCTACTGCAGAAGGGTACACTTGGCCCGTTGTATTGAAGCATGAAGGCACTGAAATGCAATCGGTTAAATTGCATTTATCCCAAGTACAAATGCCGAACCCATTACGTGACGATATGCTATTGCCAACTGAAGACACTTGGTCAAGAAGTTCAGACCTTTCAGGGCCATTTAGTCTCTCAGCAATGGGCAACTTGGGCGATAAAATATATCTTAATATCACAATGAATGATGATGATGCTGACCTTTCAGGTGCCACTGACAGATACGCAATGGCTGGAACTTATGTGATGGATATAACTGCAAAATACAGTAATAATCCATCTGTTAAGCACACGATTCGGCTGCGTCTAGTTGTTGAGGAAGTTAAAGATGTACAAGTTGCTCCTGCTGGAACTAGTGGACTTGAGGCTATACCGGGAGGTAGCACCTCTTTTTCTATATCGGTTAGAAATACAGGTAATTCACCAGCAGTATACGATTTAGATTGTTACAGTGAAAACCGTTGGCAAGTACAACTAGGCCAATCAAATTCTTCATCATACTCTTTCGAGCCACTTGACATTCTGGAATATCTTCCTATGCAAGTTAGATTATACGTCCCACCTGTGGCTGATGGTTTACCTCCTGCAGGTAGTACAGATTCAGTAACATGTTCGGTTACAAGTGAGACTGATCCTTCATTGAACATAAGTGAAACAGTAGTTCTTACTGTTAAGACACTCGAATCATTTGAAACAGTTCTGTTCGATGATATGGGTGCCGAAGTCGGTCCTGCAGCTTTTGCTAATGACATCAATGTAGATACTGGTGAGAGACTAACCCTAACTCTAGAAATTGAAAACACTGGCAATTCTGTACTGGACCTTACAGTCCGCGTAAACCCTGAATTAACAACTTGGACAATTCAAGTAACTCATGGTCTACAAACCGAAAATAGAGAGGTAGATGTAGCAATTCAACCTGGCCAATCTGGAGTAGTTAATTTCGAAATATTAGTTTCACCAGTTGCAGTTCGTAATGACGAAAATCATTTGGTGATTAAGACATCACAAGATCAATCGAACTTTATCATCAACGAAACTACGTTAATTGTCAAAGATGAGATTGGGCTATCGATTACAGAGGGGGCTAATTTTACAATGTCAACTCTTGTAAATGGGCAATTTAATTTCAACAATATAACTGTCGAAAATACTGGTAACTCTGGAATTAGCATTGAATGGTCTCATTCTCTACCCCCTGATGGATGGGGCGTTGGATTCGCAAATCTTACTACATATTTGGCGCCTAGACAGTCCGTTGAAGTTCTTGTAGGAATAAAGGCTCCAATCAATGAGAATCCGAGTACGGAAGCTTTCACATTGGGAGTTTATGCAACAATAAGTAACGAGTTTGAAACAATGCAAATCGCGGAATCTTATCCTGTAGAAGTTCAATCTGGTGGATTCTGCGCAATCGATTACGATTCTGAATCACGTTCTTTGCTTGGAGTTGAGCGTGGCCAAAGTGCTACCCAAACTTTGAGCATAATTAATATCGGAAATTCGCCTCTTGATTCTAACTTGTCAATTCAATTAGATGCTGACGACTGGGATTCAAAATTGTCAGAAAGTTCTGTTACAAATTTGGCTGTTGGCGAAGAGATGGAAATCGAAATCGAGGTGTCAACAAATGACGATACTGCTGCTGGAATTCAAGAATTAACTTTCAGTTGTGGTTCTAGTATTGTTACCTTTGAGATGAGTGTTAAGAATACTCAGGAGCAAAGTGGCCTGTTTGGCATAGTGTCTCCTCCAGTTGCTTACGCCATAATCTCAGCATTAGTGCTAGTGGTAGTGATAGTGGCTAGAAAGATAAAGAAATCAGCACCTAAAGATCTCTCAGGAGAAGAATTGGTTTCTCCCGATGCTCATTCAATTCCTGATGACGGGATGAGAATGCAGGCAGTAATGGATTCAGTTGTTGGTCAAGAATCACTAGCAAGTGGAGGTGTAACAGCAGAAGAAATAGCCGATGCCTTGGCTAAGTCAATACCAAGTCTACCTGCACCTAGTGCTCCAGTCATACCTACGGGCCGACCTCCATCAGCAGTTCCAGCGGGTAGGCCACCTGTAGCAGTTCCAGCGGGTAGGCCGCCAGCTGCAACTCCAATTCCTGCGCCTCAAGTTCCAGCAGGTCCACCACTTCCTCCTACTGGATTACCTCCTGGTTGGTCAATGGAGCAATGGCAACATTATGGTCATCAGTGGCTTGCCCAACAAGGCCAACAGTGAAAACAGAAACACTCCACGCCTTTAACATGGAGAGCATAGTTTTGTTTGGTCCACCCGGTGCTGGAAAAGGCACTCAGGCTCAGAGGATAATGCAGTCTACTGGTTTGCCTCAGGTTAGCACCGGTGACATGCTACGTGCATCTGTTGCAGCAGGTACAGAAACTGGAATGGAAGCCAAGAAATTCATGGATGCAGGACAACTTGTTCCTGATGAAGTAATTATTGCATTGATTCGTGATAGAATTCAGGAAGATGACGCATCAAACGGAGTTATGTTCGATGGTTTCCCAAGAACTATTCCTCAGGCCGAGGCTCTTGCAGACATTACTAATGTGTCACATGTAATTGCTATCGAAGTCCCAGATGAGAGAATTGTAGAGAGGATTTGTGGCCGTTATACTTGTGG
>JBJLAY010000069.1:0-12972 GCA_045568475.1 Candidatus Poseidoniaceae archaeon
TCCTACGTGGTAGACATGGCAAGCAATGACATGGCTAACGAGCAACCTCAAGTTTACTCTTGGAACGCTCACATCAAGGGAGATGACGTAACAGTCGATCCATACTGGGTACAGAAGAAGTACGACTCAGTGGCAGAAATGTTCGCTGAAGTTGGCGCTGCTGTAACTTCCCAGGGTGGATTCCAAGATATTGACATGTCTGGTGACCCAGCAAGTATCTCACCTAACGGTACTTACACACTACCTACATTGAACAATGTCTCTCTACTGACATACCTGCTAGCGCAGAATGGATGTGGATCAGTTTGGTATCAGGAATACATGGACAGTAGCGGTAACAAGGTAACCGCAGTTCGTTCAGATGATGGCTGTGACAGTACAATCGATGCTAACGCAATGGTTTACAATGGATTGAACTATTCTGACTTCTGGATGGAAGCATATGGTGTCGATGTTGATTCGTTCACTACAACATGGAGTTCAGTCTTCGCAACTGGTTACACAACCACTGGTGGATACAACCCATGTCCTGCATTCACAGTATCTGTAGTAAACAATGAGTTGTCAATAGTTGAGAACGCTGCTAACGAACTTGGTGGCGAGTGTACAATCGTACTAACTCTAAGTGATGATGGTGGATATTGTGCTAACACCTACCTAGGACGCACAACCAATGTCAAAGCAAGCTGTGTCTCATACACTTGGTTAATCGACTACGATGTCGTACACCCAGTATATGGTCCAATGACTGTTACAGGTTGTTACAACCTATACCTAGGACTTGCTTCCTTTATCCCAGAGTATCTGGCACCTGGAGTTCCTTCCGGAATGACATCAGACATCTGTCTGGCATACTCATGGGTTGGAGAGAACACAGATGCTGTCGATTACGAGGTTAACTTCTCAGTTACACCTGTTAACGACGCACCTGAAGTACTAGACTGGGATCGCCCGGCTGGTGTGGTTATCTCTGATGGAAATGGCGAAGTGCCAAGCTTCCCATGGAAGGTTACCCTAACTGAGGATGATGAGAACGTAGACAACTTGACTTACGATCTATCTGCAATGAAGCATGACAATGACCACGAAGATGCAGATCTAGAGTGGACAATTGTCAAGTCGGATACCTGTGACTACGAGAACTACTTCTCTGCTACAATCAGTGGCGATGAGATTGCATTCGACCTAATCAAGGATGCAACAACAAACGCACCTGAGTGGGAAGTAGATTACTTGAAGAACAGTGGTATTCACCAGAAGAACCCTCTATCTGGTGAGTTCTGTCCAATCACATTGTACCTACACGACACTGCAACTGCACCAAGTTATGTTCCAAACTATGGCATGACTACTGCTAACTATCAGCAAGGTGAAGACAGTGTGACATTGTATGTCCGTGTTGACAACGTCGCAGAGAATGTACCTGATTACTTCCTATCTGATGTATCTGGATTCGACTTTAACGAAGTATCCAACATCATGCCGAAGACCTTCGTGCCTACAACAGTCACAATCGGTCACGGTGGAGATCAAGGTCCGTACAACTACGACCACATGCTGGAAGTAACATTCCACAGCAATGGATACAACAGTGCAGATGAAACAGAAGAAGGCTATGTGAACCTAGGTACACAGTACGTCATGCCACCTGCATACGGTGAAACATTGGAAGTCACAGACTTCGTCTATGTAACAGCTACAAGCAACAAGATTTGGGTTGAAGTAGATGTCTTGACCTGTGTTGGTGAATCATGCGACATGTCTGCATCACCTGAAGACCGTTACTTCGGTTACTCGTTCCCTTACGCACACAGCTGTGTTGACAGCAACGGTGAGCAAGGAGACGCATGGAGTTGTCCTGGTGAAATTGGAAGTTCAAGCGTAGATGCTAATGGAAACCCATCAGCAGTTACACTGAACAACAAGCGCCGACCAATGCTTGAAGACCAAGATTGGTGTAACAACTTGATGAGTAATGATGACAATGGATCAGATTGTGCACAACCTCGCACATTCGGAGAGACTACAATCGGAACCGGACAAGATCTACCGACCGTTGTACGCTTGATTGGAACAGCAGATGTACCATCATTCGCACCATCACTAATTGCTATCAGCGCAGCAGGATTATTCGTCAGCGCACTGGTTCTACAGAGCCGCCGTGATGAAGAAGAAGAGTCTCTAGAAGAGATGATCCTTGAAGCAGATGAGCAAGCAGTGAGCCCAGTTATCGCTACCATCCTGATGGTTGCAATTACTGTGGTTCTATCTGGTGTGATATATGTCTGGGCATCCAGCCTTGCAGATACATCTGCAAAGGGTGTTCCTCGTATGACCTTTGACGTTGATTCAGAAAGTGGAGAATTCCACAGAATCACAGTCACTGCAAGTCAAGTGGAACTAGCAACACAAGCTATGGAAGTAACTGTCGAATATACTGACTCTACTGGACAAGTAGTCTCTGGCACATACAATCTTGCTGAGACAACTGTTTACGGATTCTACCCTGGTAACTCACCAAGTATGGTTACCTTTGGAGATGCAGTAGGCGGAGAAAACGGTGCTGTAAAGTCAAGTTTCGATACGGGTGACACAATTTATGTCAAGACTATTGATGAAAATGGTGAACCAATCGGTGACATGTATATCTCGATCAGTTACGTGCCAAATACCGGACCAGGTTCCGTTCTAAGAACTTGGGACAGTCTTTGAGACAGTGAATGATTGGTGAGCACTTCATCCTCTCTTTCGAGAGAGGATGGAGTCTCAACTTGTACGCAAAAATACCCACCTCTAGAGGTGGGGGACGCCCCACAAAGGAGTGTGGCCCCAGGATTTCGATCCTGGGGCCCGCCCCTCTGTAACCTTTCTTTCATCTTTATTTTCAACAAGTCCAAGTGCGATAGCCTGCTCCCCTCAAATGGAGTGATAGATTTGGATAAGCCACTATGTGTTGCATTCGATTGTGATGGCGTATTAGCTGATTCTATTTCCTCCTGGAGAACAATTCACGATCATTTCGGAACTAGTTCCAAAGATTTACTTCAAATGTTCATGGCTGGTGAATTAACAGATAGTGAATTCATGGCAGCAGATATCGCATTGTGGAAAGAGAAATCCTCCAAGATTCATAGAGATGACTTGTTTAGAGCGTATTCTGGCTGTAAGTTGATGAAAGGGGCGAAGGAATTAGTTGCAGATTTAAAATCTGCAGGAGTCCATGTCGCAATCGTATCTGCAGGTGTTGATTTGTTTGTACAGTCAATTGCCGGTCTGGTAAAAGCAGATGATTGGATTGCTAATGGTTTCGAGTTTGATGAAGATGGGTGGTTATTGGATGAAGGTGTAGTAAGAGTTCCTTCCAAGCAAAAGTACACCTCCATACAAAGGCTTCTCGATATACTTGATTGTCCACCTGAAAGATTGGTATCTATTGGAGACTCAAGTATGGATTTATCGATGAAAGTCGAAGGTTCAACCTTCATAGGATTTAATCCTCAGAGGGATGAAGCCAAAATTGCATTCGCAGAAGCAGGTGTGACTGTCGTAGAGTCTAATGATTTGGATGATTTACGTCCTTATCTTGGTCTCTAAACTTTTTTCAATCAGCAAAAACAGCGTACTGCGTGGTAGTTTTTGATAGTGGGCCCGGTGGGAATTGAACCCACGATCAACTCGGTGTAAGCGAGGTGTCATAACCGCTAGACCACGGGCCCAACCGAGCCTACTTGGCACCTCTTTTTGAATAGAACCCCTGTAACTTCAAGAAGTACGGGCTCTCGTGTCTACCTGATGGATGAGGAAGTCCAAGCATTGGCGGCCCGATTGGTTCGCCGAATAAAAGAGGTAAATGCAACTATTACGATTGCAGAATCTTGTACCGGTGGTCTACTATCTAGTACTTTGACAGATATTTCTGGTGCTAGTGATTGGTTTGGCCAAAGTTGGGTTTGTTACTCATATGAATCTAAGATCAATGAATTAGATGTTCAAAGAGAACTTTTAGAATCAAAAGGCGCTGTAAATGCAACAGTTGCTATCCAAATGGCAGACGGTGCTAGAATTCGTTCTGGTGCAGATATTGCGATATCAATAACGGGTATTGCGGGGCCAGTAGCACTCAATTCAAACAAACCCGTTGGCTTAGTTTATGTCGGAATTGCTTCCGAACATTGGGCAAATGCAGAATCTGTTCAAATGGGGGGTACACGACAAGAAAATAAGATTTCATTCGTACATTTCGCATTAAAAACTGCAATTGATTGCTGGGATAAAGCCAAGGTAAGGCAGAAAGATGCGATTGCTGAGAAAAAGAAGGAAGCAGCTGATGCCGCCGTAGCAATGGCAAAGTCCGATGCACAAAAGGCACGTCGAGCAGCAGAGGCTGCTGCTGGGGCCCCATGGCAAGACGAGTCATGGCAAGACCCGGGTGCTTCTGTAGGTGATGACACAGACATAAAATGGGAAAACGAGTGAATAATTTTCTCAAATTATCCGAACACCTCTTGTACGTCCGATTCTGTCTTGTAATCATGGCAACCGGTTGGGGCGAGATTCTCCAGCACTTAATGAGTGCAGGACTGATTGTCAACCGTGGTGTAAAAGAGCGATTAGAGCAGCACTATGACCCATTGGGGCTCATTGCTGAACTTCATTCGAAGGGTGTAAAGGGGCTAATGACAGTAGACATGGTTCCTGCTGCAAACCCTGGCAGAGTCATAGCTCCAATTGCAGAATCTACGCCAGAAAAAATCAATTTACGAAATAATCTTCCAGATTGGAGCAGAGAAGATTTTCCTATGGATGCAGTTGATGCCATAATCGACATCAAAGTGCATTACGATATTACAGGTAACAGTACTACTGAAGGTAAAATGGGAGATATCAATAATGCGTTTAATGATCGTTTAGAACGATTGCGTAAATTGATAATTACTAATTCTAATTTACCCCGAAGGCCTATGGAAATAGCAAGACTACAGGCTGAAAAAGGGAGATTTCAAGCACGTGAAAATATCGCTGTAGCGATTGGTTTGGTAAATGACCCCCGTCATACAAAAAATGGCCATCTGATGTTCTCATTAGAAGATGCAAGTGGAGAGATGAATTGTTTGTTGATGAATCGTAAGGGAGAAGATCGGGTGATTGAGCACGCTCAAATCGTCGAATCAGGTCTTATGCCAGATGATGTAATTGGAGTATCGGGTACCTTCTCGCAAAATGGAGACATGTTCTACATCAATGACCTTCATTTCCCAATGCAGGACAAACATGAGAAGACCTTTGCAGAGCAAGGAGTCTCTGTTGCTTTCTTGTCAGATATTCATGTAGGCAGCAAAACATTCCTCGAGGCCCAATGGCATAAAATGATTCAGTGGTTCAATAATGATCCTCTGGCTAGGACTATCAAATATCTTGTTTTGTCAGGAGATTGTGTTGATGGAGTCGGAATTTATCCGGGACAGGATAACGAATTGGCGATCAAAGATTTGTATGGCCAATATACAAGATTTGCAGAATTACTGGAATTATTGCCTGAATGGGTAGAATGTATCATGCTTCCAGGAAACCACGATGCAGTTAGGCCAGCTGAACCTCAGCCAACATTGGAGCCAGATATACAACAAGACTTCAACAGTACTACATTTGTAGGAAATCCGTGTGACTTCAGCCTTGACGGAGTTAGACTTCTGTCATATCATGGCAAATCGATTGACGATTTCGTTGCAGGTCTTAGAACTGTTACTTACCGCGACCCTGTTGAAGCGATGAGGCAAATGTTACGCCGTAGACACCTCGCCCCTCAATGGGGAGGGAAAACACCACTTTCTCCTGAGCCAGAAGATGGGCTTGTGATTAGAGAAGTACCCGACATTTTCGTAACCGGTCACGTTCATGGTCATGCATGTGTCGATTTCCGTGGGACTACACTGGTTTGTTCTTCAACTTGGCAGGACCAAACCTCGTATCAGAGGATGTTAGGTTTCCAGCCTAAACCATGTATGCTAACAATAGTGAATCTTGGCACTCACAAATCGATTTCAATACCGTTTGCGTGATTACCAAATATGGTCTTCAAGAGTTCCTTCACTGACTACTTTTGTGATTCCAGTAATGCCCTGGGTATCATCCACTAGCAACAAGTGAATTGCTCGATTATGAACTCCTGAATTAAAGTCCATTCCCCTGTGATCTACACCGATTAGGGTGCCATCTAATTCGGCAAACATCCATGCAGGTGTTGCTTTAGGCAAATCTTCTCGGCGAATTAAAAGCCATCTTAGGCCTTTCATTTCTTGGCGAAGTTCGCCTTCAATCTCGTGAAACCATCTTGAAAACATAGTCACACCTTGAATCTCAATAATGCAACAGCGCCGCCCATTCCCTGTAATTGCTCTCCTGCATCATGATCCGTTGAGCATTGTATTAGATTAGCACCGATATCACTGAGCCCGTTGACTACAGATTCCCAATCGTCTTTCCTCAACAGGTCTGCACTGACCAATAGGGTTTCAATGGCGCCTTCCTCTAGTGCTTTGATAATGGATTCCCGGCCATAGGCTACAGCACCGTCTGTAGAAATCCGTTTCCATGCCTCTTCCAACATTGCAGTTTCTTTTACAACAGCATGTTCGGAAAGAACATCACCTGCAAGACCTTCGCTAATTACTTCGTTCGCAGCACCACGTCCACCCATACTAGTTGCAATCAATTTCTTAGGCCCATTTATCAGCGGTGCCAATTTTTCTCTAGAATGTCCAGGCCCACAGATTACAATTGGAGTGCCCTCCTTGATTGAGTCGTTTGCTTCCTTTGCAATTTTTTCGAAGAATGATTTCGAAACCCCTTCACTGATTTTAGCTCCAGTATATTTCCCTCCTCCTCGCATTGTCCAAGTTGAAACTTCTCTCACTCCTCGGCCAGTGACCTCGTACAATATCGCTTCATCAGCTTCAACAACAAGAATCACTACCTTCGCTTTACCACTGTCTGCGCAAGCCTGCCTAATCAAATCCTGATCCACGGATGGGAACTGATGATTCGAAGTTAGTTCAACTTCGTCTCTAACTTCGACTATGTGTGTGTGATGACTACCTTGGTCGAATTGAGCCTCTTCGATTATTCCATGGACTCGTAATGTCTCTGCAAATGTATGGAACTCATTCGATTCGATTGCTAACTTAATCCACATCTTCTTCCTTTCAGCGGCTTTTGCTCTACCGCCTTCTTGGCCGGCGGTTGTTTGGTCACGTCTTTCTCCAAGCATCCCTAGACTTCTTCCCTTGACGCATAGCCTTGCTAGTGTCCAGAGGTCGTCATCGCAGTCTATACGAATACGATACAACCCGAAATCACGCTTGAGGACCTGCATCAGCCTCACCCAAATACGCCGAGTAGGTTTCCGTCTTCATCCATGTCCATGTCTGAAGCAGCAGGACGCTTAGGCAAACCAGGCATTGTCATAATCTCACCTAGGACTGCAACAACGAAACCAGCACCGGAGTTCAGTCTAAATTCTCTGATTGGTACTTCGAAGCCAGTAGGTGCGCCCAACATGTTAGCATCATGGCTAAATGAATACTGAGTTTTTGCCATGCAAACTGGCAAGTGTCCATATCCCCAAGAATTGATTTGCTTGAGTTGACGATCCGCCTTTGCTTGAATATTGATGCCATCAGCACCGTAAATTCTAGTAGCTACTCGCAGGGCCTTTTCTTCAATTGGCGTATTTGGATTGAATAGTGGGGTGAATGGTCTTCCTGCTGCTATGTGGTCTTGACAAGATACTACTACTGCTTTTGCTAATTGCGCTCCACCTGCTCCACCTTTTGCATGCACTTCAGTCAGGCAAACTTGTGATGCGCCCGATGCACGAGCGCACTCGATTAGACAATCTAGCTCTGCATCGGTATCGCTGGCGAATCTGTTTACAGATACTACAACTGGCATTCCAAACTCGGACATATTACGTATGTGACGGTCAAGGTTACTTTGCGCACCAGTACGGACAGCGTCGACATCTTCTTTTTCGATTTCTTCCTTGGAAGGGCGACGTGCAGCACGTTCTCCAAACGCTCCTCCATGTAATTTCATAGAACGGACAGTGACATTCATCACGACACAGTCAGGTGCTTTTCCAGAATTTGCTGCTTTGATATGCATGAACTTTTCAGCACCCATGTCTGAACCAAAACCGGCCTCAGTAACTACGAAATCAGCAGCACCTAGTGCGAGCCTGTCTGCAATGATGGATGAGTTTCCATGAGCGATATTTGCAAATGGACCACCGTGGATGAATGCAGGGTCTCCTTCGATTGTCTGCACAAGATTCGGTAAGAAGGCCTCACGCAGAAGCAGTGACATTGCACCCGCTGCACCGATATCTTCGGCTTTCACCGGACTGCCATCCATGCGTTGACCAATTACGATTTCACCGAGTCTCTTTCGCAAATCTGCATAATCTTTAGCCAAAACCAAAATCGCCATGACTTCACTTGCTGCAGTTATGTCGAAGCGGTCTTCTCTGACTACCCCATTTGCAGGACCGCCAAGTCCTACTGTAACATTCCTAACCGATCTGTCATTCAAATCAATTACTCGTGGCCAAATAATTCTGGTAGAATCGATTTTTTCATCATTTCCATGCTTGAGATGGTTATCTATCATCGATGACAATAAGTTGTGAGAACTTGTCACAGCGTGCAAGTCACCTGTGAAATGGAGGTTGATGTCTTCCATTGGAAGTACTTGCGAATGACCCCCACCTGCAGCGCCACCTTTGATTCCAAATACCGGCCCCATTGATGGTTCACGAATGACACATGTGGCTCGCTTGCCTATTCTGTTCAGTGCTTGGGTTAATCCGATTGTTGTGACGGTCTTACCTTCTCCAAATGGAGTCGGATTAACACTTGTTACTAGAATAAGAGAACCTTGTGGTTTAGATAGCCTAGATTTTAGTGCTTCCCATGTTATTTTCGCTTTACCACGACCCATTGTCATGATTTCATTATCACTGATTCCAAGCTTCCATGCTATAGCTGAAATATCTTCCATTTCTGCGGCTCTTGCAATCTCGAGGTCGCTCTGCATAGAAGCCTTGGAGCATTGGAGGGTTATAGAAACCACGGCCCCTTTAGGGGCCGACAAAGGCGGTTTCACTCTTCCTTCATGCTACCCAAGTAGTCAGGTAGGTCTACACCTGCCATCTTAGCAACATCATGCACTGGTGGTAATGAGTGTATTAGGCTAGATACGAAGTTAGCAGTCGAGCCCTCTCCTTTTCCTGAACCTGCGGAATCCCATACTGTGATCTTGTCAATCTTCAGGTTGGAAATCGCTTCAACTTGGCGAGATACGATGTTCTCAATCTTTTCGACCATCAGTAAAGTAGCAGCAGCCTTTGAGTCTCCTCCTGCACTAGAAATTAGGTTTGAGTAACCTGCAGCCTTTGCTTCTAGTACCGCCTGGATACCTTCCGCTTCAGCCTTGTATCTGGCAAGAATAGCGTCTGCTTCACCACTTGCGATACGGCGTTGGCGTTCTGCTTCTGCTTCTGCAGCAATCTCGATTTGAGTCTTTGCGATCTCTTCACGTACGATTTCTTCAGCCTTGAGTCTCTCTTGTTCTAGCAAGTACTGTGCTTTCTGAACTTCCATTTCCGCAGTTCTGCGAGCAACTTCAGCCCTTTGCATTGCTTCCGCTTCTTTCTCAGCAAGACTTGCATTGTAGTCAGCAATGCTTCCTCGGGATGTGTTCTCTCCTTCGATTGCATTTGCTTCTAAAGCAGCGACTTCCTTACGTCTGTCAGCATCAGCCGCTTTCTTTCCTTTCTCAGCTGCTGCTGTGTTCTCAGCGACTTGAATGTCACGAGTACGGTATGCTTCTGCTTGTCCAATGTCACCATCACGGTTAGCCTGAGCAACGTCAGACTTTGCAGCGTTTACCGCACCTGCAGCAGCCTTCTGTCCAATACTCTCGATGAAGTCAGAATCATCTGTAATGTCACTGATGTTAACGTTGATTAGGTTAAGTCCTAGCTTGTTAAGTTCGTGACCAACGTTACTTCGGATAGCCTCAGCGAATAGTTCACGGTCGGAGTTGATTTGCCTGATGGTTAGAGAAGCGACGGTAAGACGAAGTTGACCGAAGATAATCTCAGAAGCCATTTCCTGGATTTGTGCAGGAGTAAGGTGTAGTAGGCGTTCTGCAGCATTGTTCATGATTGTAGGGTCTGTACTGATACCTACTGTGAACGTAGAAGGAACGTTGATTCTGATGTTCTCTTGTGATAGAGCACCAGTCAATGGAATGCTAATTGTCAGAGGGATCAGACTCAATTTCTTGTAGTCTTGAATCAATGGCCAAACCATTGTTGCACCACCATGGATACACTTGGATGCCCTGCCGCCACTAACTCTTCCATATACTACCAAAATTTCGTCAGATGCACAGCGCTTGTATCGCGTTACAAGCATGATTATTCCAAATGCAAATATAAGTCCAGTTCCCATTATTAATAGGAATAAAGTTGTTCCAGTGTCCATATTTCTCGCCTCACTCTTCTTCTATTTCTATTTCATCTCCACTGTTTAGTGGTTCGACAATCATAGTAGCTCCTATGACTTCTACGACTTTGATTAGTTCACCGCTTGGTATTGATGCGGTCTTGTCTTTTGCACGGGCTGTTAGTGTGCGTAGAGTGCCATCAACTGCAACCTGTACTTCTCCAGTTGAGTTGGGTAAGATACGTGAGTAAACTTGCCCTCTTTCTCCAACAGCATCTGAGTGTCTCATAGTTCCATCCGCTTGCAAGTTTGTTATTCCCTGCATCATGACTCTTACCATGTAAAGTGAACCTCCTGCTGCGAAACCACCAGCAATTACAGCCAGTAGTTCCATTCCAGTTGCTGAAACCGTGAATAATCCCATCAATCCGAACATCATAATTGCTGCAGCAATTCCTTGAAGACTGAATAACTCGAATGAGAGGTCAGTATCCATACTGAAGTCAGTATCAAAAGCAGTATCAACAACTCCACCCAAAATGTCTCCAACAAGCATTAGAGCCATCATTACTATGAAAAATGCTGCACCTAATACTGCACATGTGATGAAAATTAGTTCTATCGCGGATGGAGCGTTAAAACCTAGCGCCTCAGCAAACCAATCTAGTAGACCCATACTCGACCCTGTCCTACGCTTGTCGCTTTACTTAATGACCTTATTCCCAGCAGTGTTAACTGTCATTTTCTTGTTTTAATTGATATTTTTCGAATATCGCTACAGTTGAAACAGAAAGCCCTGCCAAAATTGCAGATATAATAACGTGTAAACCAGCGCTGTAACCTATCAGGAATACCCAAAGAGGTAGAAACATGATTAGAAACCTTTTCATGAATGGCCAGAATCCCTCGAATAGGTTTTCTGAACCATCATCAATCATTAATTTCAACTCAGAAAAATACGGTTCCAACAAAAATGGTCAGTAACCACAAGCCTACTCCGAACCATATGCCTTTGCCTTGTTTAGAAATTTGATCTTCGTGTACTTCTTTGTTCAGGTTTTTCATCGGGTTGATCAATAATTCTCTTTGCTCAGACCTTAGAACTATTAGGCCAAGAACGAAACATGCAGCAGCACCTGCTCCGAACAATGTGGTAATAGCACTCTCGACTTCTTCCATCAACTTCAATGCAAGCCAAATCTGAGTTGCTGCCATCAAGAACCAGAGAAATGAACCTCGTTCGACTGCTGCTGTCATGAATCTCCCAAAACTTATTCATAATTCATGATTGCGCCGTTTTGTTTAACGATTTCTAACTAAATGTAGGCTTATTCAAGTACTGGAACTTGTGATTATGTCTTATGGCGAAGGTGAGTCATGCGGTGGCCGGCGAGCCAATTGTTCACTCATTATCTCCGGTGTTGACCGCACTTGTCCACTCTCACCTTTCACGAATTGATGGAATTACATTACCTGGTCTGAAAGGAGTTGTTGTTATTCCCACAGAAGGAGTAGAGAATGCTCTGGCATGGGGTTATGCCGGTTCCCTACCTTCTCCGCCAGATTGGGAGTTAGTTGGCTCACCATTGGGTAAGTTCAGAGCTAACACTCTTCTTGAAAGAGCGGTTACTGCAAGTATTAACGCACATACAGAGGCAGACCCTCGCCTTCCAAATGCTCCATTACCGATTGTTAATTTCGAATCAACCCCGGTTTTCGATGATGAGGTGTGGCTTTCTCTCACTTCTCCACTCAAACATCAGTTGTCAGCAGCAGCAGTGAAATGTATCGATAACGCAATGGAAATCCGCTCAGTCAATACTTTACGGTGGGATGGTCAATCATGGTGGGCTGCTTCTACTGATGGTCCAGGAATGCTCATTGTAGCAGAAGCATTTGGATACAAAACATCCAGTGTTCTTGGAATAAATGGAGGTGGAGGGGCTGCTAGGTCTGTAGCCGCTGCATGGTGTAGAGCAGGAGGCTCAATCAACCAGATAGGGGGTAATCGCCTTCTGGATGAAGATGGGCCATGGACATTTACTGAAGATGAACCTTCGATTCGTATAGATTTCGAAAATGATGGTGGAGATCTACAGGTTAGGTATGATCCGATGGAAGGGGATTACGATTCTAGAATAGATAAGTTGTCTAATTTTGCAGATGGGCGTTGGCTATTATGTGCTCAGCATCTGATGTCTTGGGCTAGCCTTTGGGCTCCAAAATATGCGGAGCACCTTCCTTCAATTTCTCTATTAATGACCAGGTTGGTTGCTGTTGAGGTGCATTTGGAATGAAGAAAGTAGTGCTATTTTTGATCGCTCTCATGATTCTTCCTAGCGCTATGGCAGAAGAATTTCCTGTTCAGAACCTTAACTCAGGTTTTGTTGGATGGTCACAAAATGAAAGCCCTTCAATAGATGAATACAGAATCTCTTATCCAGCTATTTCAGATGGTAAAGAT
>JBJLAY010000070.1:0-12970 GCA_045568475.1 Candidatus Poseidoniaceae archaeon
ATAAACTGCTCCATTTTGATTTATGATGCAAGTATGCTCTTGCTTTCCACTAATGCTTACAGGAACAATTCCTGAATCCAAATTTACTTCTGTCGGTATATTTACTGAACCTGAGTGAGGTAGCAAAGATTGCCCATAGTTGTTATTTCCCCAACAATATATTTTCTTGGAGTCTGTCAATGCACACTTGTGATTGTTGCCTACAGCAACTTCGCTAACCGACTCATTTTCGTCAATCAAAACTCTTTCAGGCGACATAATATAGCTCTCAGGAGAACCGGTTCCTGATTTGCCATGATTGTTGTATCCCCAGCACCACAATCCACCATCAGTATCTATGGCACATGTTGAATCATAACCAGCTTCAACTTGCGATACCTTCACAGGTTCTGGGAAATTAATTTTGATATGCTCTTTCTCGAGATAAGGTGAAGCAGTAGTAGCAAAACCCGCTCCCAATAGACCTTGATAGTTGTAGCCAGTGCATGTCAAAGATTGGTCATCATAGACAATACATGAACTCCTGAAGCCAATCGATACAGATTCTGCCCGTACGCTGTCAAAGAATATTGCATCATCTACGAATGTTTTTGGATTGTATCCTGAACTGAGATTCATTGGTGATGACTTGGATATGGTCTCATCAGATTGTGAAAATGTTTCGATTATTTCTTCGTCTACTGTAACGTAAGATGTCTGTGCTAATCCTATCATTAGCAGCGACAGAAATAATGCCACCCACAGTTTTGAATGACTCGCCATGTTATACCGATATTTTGCGTATTGATATAGGTTAGCGCTGCATTGGTTTTACGTACGGATTTGCGTCATT
Organism: Candidatus Poseidoniaceae archaeon; assembly: GCA_045568475.1. Taxonomy (GTDB): domain Archaea; phylum Thermoplasmatota; class Poseidoniia; order Poseidoniales; family Poseidoniaceae; genus MGIIa-K1. Next base: position 833 of record JBJLAY010000070.1, read on the forward strand.
AGGTATTTTTCCCGCCAATACCTTTGCTCTTAATCCACTTGAACAAGATTCTAGAGAACACCATTGAACATGCTAAGAAGATTATAGATAGCCACCATGGGCCTTCTGATTCTGTTGCTAGGAACCAAGTTACAATGAGTATTCCTGCCCCATAAAAAGCACGAAAAATAGCGAACAAAAGGAATGACTTGAAGACATTACTGGTCAGTATCTTCTGAAGACGAGAATCTTCCATCAGTCTCACATTCCGCTGCTTTGCTCAGGAATATTTTGGACAAACCATTTGTCATAGAGCATGTAGAATAATATCGTACCAGCGATCAGTAAGCAGAAGAATAAGTCCCAAGAAATCTTGAATAAGATTCTAGGGAAATCAGGAGTAATGGACAACTGCATAGACAAGAACGCCGCTCTAACTAATAGTGCCATGAATGCGAAATGTATCGGCCATTTGTTCATCCGGAAAAGGTTCCAGAATAGTATTCCTACCAAGATTACTGGACCCGCACCCATGAAACCAACCCACTCATTGCTAGGGGAAATCCTGTCTCCAATGTATCCTCCTCGAAGTATTAGGTTACCTGGGTCTATGTCTCTAGTGTGAGCCAACCCATCAGTCTGACCCATTGTTGCCCACCATGCGAACCACATTCCTATAGGGAGAATAGTCAGTATTGTGATTCTACTTAATTCAGAATATGCATCACTGTTATCAGATTTCAGGAAATTCCATTCCTTGTTGAGAATTGATTCGGTAGCGCCGAAGAATAGCATGCTGGCCGCTCCTGCCCATGCGCCCCAACTCATGATTAGCCAAGCGAATGCGCAGTATTGGAAAATGATAATTCCTAGTTCCTTGTTGACGAAATAATTGTACAGTGACATTGCAACCCCAACACATAGCGTTGATAGCATAATCCAATCGATGGTGTTACTACTTTGACTAATCAGTACAGGGATAGTTGACATGACCGCAGCGATTGGCAGTGCATAGATGAAAGGAACATCCTCGTTTCTACGGGAATACAATAGCGTGAATACAAACGCAATTACTGATGAAAACAATACTAATTCCGGCTCGTAAGACAGTGTCCAGAAAATCATCTTTCGGTTTACTGCAAAACCATAAATTCGGTAGTCGGAAAAGAATACTGTTCCGAATAATACCAATAGTAGGGGGTAAAGAATCAATTTCTTTGTTCGTTCCTTATCTGGATCCTTTTGGTATGTCTTCTTGTCAAGAAGGAATAGCATCAGAATTCCTAAAGACAAAATTGTGAACCTAGTTTCAACATATATCAGCATGAATGCCATCATTGTTGCTACACAAGTTTGGGAAGCGTTCCTTCGTTTTTCATCTAAATGATCAGATTTTGTAATGTAGTAAGCAATTGCTAGTAATCCCAATGCAAGTAATGCCAATTTGTATTGATAGAATACTAGGCTTAGTGCTAGAATTACATAGAGGTAACCAAGTTTCTTGAAATGGTCCTCATTGATTTCTTTTGATTTAGCAGTGTAGAAACTAATTGCGAAAAGAGCTAGTGGTATGAATAACCCCAATGTGTAGTAAACCCCTGTGACATTTTCACGATTGTATGCCAGTAATGCTGATGAAACGAACAACAATTGCACAGTCACCAAATCCAGGATTAGCATTTTAGGGTTTTTATCTTCATCTTTCAATATTCTATATAATGCAAAACCAATCGCTATTACTGCCATTGTAGTCAATAAAATATCGACGTCTCTGATTCCGATACCATCTCCTGGAAGTTCATCCCATTCAATGACATCTTCACTTAATCCTTCAACATAGCTGTGGCCATTATCTTCCATCCAAGAGTTTCTAGCAACCGCTGCATCCCAGTTCCATTGTTCATATACTGCTTTTCTGTCTTCATTTATGTCGAAGGCATCCAGTGGTATCTTGCCATGTATTGCATGAGGGAAAGGTAGGGAAAATAACATCGAAGGAATTGTAGCTAAATCTCTCTGAACTACTCCTTCGACAACGACACCTTTCTTTATTCCTGGACCCCACATAAATGCTGCAGTGTCACGAATAATTTGCTCGGGAGAGCCATGTTGGCCGGAGTCTGTTAGTCCGTGATCGGATGTGACTACGACAGTCCAATTAGTTGGTAGAGAATTAAAGATAAATTCCAAATCAGAATCAATCGTTCTGAGTTTGTCTACATATTCGGGTCCAACACCCCATCTGTGGCCAACGCTATCTGTACCTGAAAGATGAGCGATAATGATATTCCGGGCATCATCATATCCTGTAGGTGCTTCACCATCTACCCATTTCTTCAAAGTGACGAATGCTTCTTCATCACCTTGGTAGTAATCAGCATGCCCATATCGGTGTTTTGCGAACGGAATCAATTCCCTATCTGGGTAAAGGTCTCTCCACACATAGTCGCCTAAAATTCCAACAGTGTGATCATATTCTCCATCCCCATCTGCATCATGAGTACTTGCTAGATTCCAGCCATCAGGCGTTCCGGGGTGAGTTGGATGGAAATTCTGTAGTGCTTCATTTGGTCTTGATGGAACACCTGTTGCAATTTCTTTAACACAAATTGCAGTCATCGTCATTGGGTTTGTTTCGACTTCTAGGTAAGCCCCATCTGCAACTCGACGATTCAGATTAGGCATGATGTCGGGGTCACTCATTTCGGCCCTTCTTCCTCCATCTATTACCACAAATAGCAGACCCTCGGTGAGTGGTTGATCTGGATATGGATTTGGCTCAACAGCGTCTTTATCAGTAGGTGCTGGTGAATCTGAGATGATGTAATCCCCAGTGATTACCAATGATGGTAAGGAGATTACAATTATCGCCGCTATGGCTTTGAGGTATTTGCTATCTAGCCACAAAACATCCTCCCCCTCAATTGATTTTCAATTGCTCAGGGATATATCATTTGTCACAGCAATTGTTTTTTCATACCAAATGTGGAGGGCAAATCTGTTTAACGAACCGTCAAATTACGACGATTTGGAAACATGCAAGGCTTTTAGTATTCGTTTCGTTTCTCCAATTACATAGAAGGAGTAAACAATTTTATTTCGTCTAACCTAAATGGTGATATTATGTCTGCATTGGTAGAAAAAATGAATCAAGCCCTTGGATTAGAATTACGTGCAATAAACATGTATGCACATTACGCTGCTAATGTCAAAGGAATGTACCGGCTACAATTGGAGCCACTTTTCCAGAGAGAGGCCACCGAGTCCATGGTCCATGCAGCAACAATTAGGAATGCAATTGTCAAACACGGCGGTATTTGTGTGACAGAAAGAGATCCTAATCCTATTGCACATACTGAAGATTATCGTGTGATGCTTCAAAGTGCGTTAGATACTGAAATCAAGGCAGCTGAAGCCTATGGTGAACTAATGAAAATGCTTGATGAAATCGAAGACAGGGAATTATACGATAGTGTTGAGCAGATATACCTTACAGAATTAAGGTCTGTAGAAGAAATACGAATGTTGTTGAATTAATTACCAAGTCTTTGTAGCAAACCTATGGGTTCATCCTTTTCGACTTCGATTTCTTCAATCTCGTATTCATCATCTTCGAATTGATCATTTCTCATCATGACAAATGATGCTGTAATGAAAATTAACGTGATTGACCAGACCAAGAACGGGATTAAATCCAATGGTGTATCAAAGTTCATCCAATATGTGAAGTAATTTTGATTTTGGACAATTGAACTTTCCATTGTTTCAGCATCTTCGTCACTGATTATTGAAGATGATTTAATTTCGAAAACAGGCACTAGATCCAATATTTTTGGTTCACTTTTCATGTCGGCTGCATCTCTCGAGTCGAGATAGAATTTGGTTGTTGACTCACCTGCAATAATCAAGCCAGATGTTTTTTCTGAACTGATTTGAATTTCACTTCCTAAGTAAATCGGTAAAGCACTTGGAATTGCATCTAATAGGGAGAACGTCTTCAATAAATTAGCTTGAATTGAACGCTCATTAGGTTCGACTGAAGCCTCACAGTAGTCCACTGGAATTCCTTTGACAGTACCTTCGCCCACACAATTTATGTCTGCTATCGCATATCCTGAAACATCCACTTTGTCATCACTACCTGTGATGAATCCACCAGTTGTTCCAGAGATGTCTTCTGGAGTAATGAGGCCATAAGTAGCAGTATACATTGCATTATTTCGCCATGATAATTGACTTGAACCGTCTTCTTCAATCAACTCACCTTTGTCACAATTTGGTCGTTCACCAGTGCAAATTGTGTAGTTTGTACCATCGCCATTTTTGATTCCACCAGAACCAAAGAATGTCTCACTCGATTCTAGAGATGCCCACCCTACACTCATGTTGTTTGGATTTCCTGATGCTAGGTAGGCGCTAACTGGGTCATGCCATCCTAAAAGCCAACTATTTACCGATTGAGTTAGATATGCTTCTGCTCCAAAACTATCAATCAAGAAACCTTCAACAAAATCTCCAAAAATTGAATCTATCACCAAATCACGAAGAGCCTTTGCCGCAACAAAATCAATTCCAAAAGTTGCTGCTATTACATCCTCTCCGAATATTGGTTCTTGAGGTTGAATCTCGTCCTCAGGTAGAGCACAGAATAGTACCAGGTACAGACCGAGTTCGCCCATGCCATTTTCATTACATACAGAGTCTCGATCAAGTCCATTCAATAAACTCTCATCGTTTTTGTCAGGAATTGAATAACCAGGTGGTAATTTCCCTGATAGTTCTCCGTAAAGGAAGAGCATTGCACCCTCTGTAGTTGTAATTCCAAAATCGCCATACAATATTTCTGCTGACTTTTCGGGAGTAAGTGCAATATCCGGTAATGAGTTGGCAATACCCCAGTCCCCACCTTGATTCAGACTGTATCCTAGGAAGCCACCATTGATGGGGTCTGAATCTCCGAATGTAGTGTTAACGAAATGACCGGCATTCATCGTTCCACTTCCACCAAGAAGTGCCATCTGAATAGATGATGAAGAGGTTGCCCACCCTCCTGCCCATGAATATATTGCATCGTATTGGGTATCTGATAATCCAAATGTGGATTTTGCCACCGATGAATCCATTCCAAGGAATGCACTCAATCCAAAACCAGTTCCTGCGGAGTTCTGAGCTAGAAGGCCTAATGGATTGTCTCCTCCGTCACCGTTCATCATTAAATCGAAGCAGTCTACATCTGAGAAATCAACGTCCAATAGATTGTTTAAACGGTTAGCAATATCTTCGCTATCAGTGAAAGGAGAACCTCCCCCATTGGACTGGAATTCTAAACCAATAGCGATGTATAGCGACCAGTCTCTAACAAGAGTTTGAGCATAATTTGGGACCATTGAATCTTCGTTTCCATCTCCCGTAGTGTCTGCCATCTCTGTTGCAAGATAGCCATATGCAGTCGCCCTCATCATTGTTGTAGAATTATTGGGGTCATTCTCGATTGTTGACAAGAGTTGTTCAGGCTCACCCATTCCCATGAATGCAACAGGGCCAGATTCATCCAGTAATGAAATATTGAATTGGTTGTCCAATGGATGAACTGATGAATACAATGCTTGATCTATGCCTCCTAGGAAATTAGCGATAGGTAAGATGTTTCCATCCAATGTATTTGGTACAACAACACTAACTTGACCCGCAGTTTCAGCAGCTCCAAGTGCTGCATAACCGTATGAACCAAATCCAGCTCCTCCAACCGTATTAGTCATCGAAGTTATGTAATCAGCAGTGGCTTTTCCTGCTTGAGTGGTGTTGAGGTCCTGGTTCATCATTCCACTAGCAAATCCAATTTTTGTCAAATCCATTATTCCGTTGAATGCAGTACCAGTTGCCCCAATTAACTGTGGCCTAAACTGAATGTTAAGTTGTGATAATTCATCATCACAAGAGTTCTCGCTATTTGGCGAACATTCGAAAGTTTTGACCACATTGTAAGTCAAGTGACCGTTGTAACTGTCGTGTTCAATCAAAGTTTTTTCAGAAGTAATATCGTAAGTGTAAGGCCCCATTCGTTTGTAGTCCGGTTCAGCCTGGTTATCGATTACTTCTTGCAAATTGGTAATATCCCATGCGTAGTAATCTCTTGAGGTCGTTGATACTTCCCAATCCCCCTCTAGTGTGTCGCAGTCGCCGTCTTCGCCACATGCAGAATCAAGAGGAAATGTTTCAAATTTCTCTTCGACGGCTCCTTCAACAGCGCCAGTGAATACAATTGGCAACAATGTCACGTTGAGAAGTAAACAAGCAAGCCCGATTCCGATAAGGAACTTGTCGCGAAGTATCACTTGCATGTAATCTAATTAGGCATTTACCAATTAAAGATTGAGCCGGATATCTTCTACATCACCTGAATGTTAAATGGACGCTGGGGGATTTGAACCCCCGGCCTCTTGAGTGCCACTCAAGCGATCTTCCAACTGATCTAAGCGCCCAACTAATTGCCTAAGGCAGCCTGCCCACCTGTGCTTCCATCATAAGGCTTCTCAATTAGTTGTGTCTGGGACCCACATGGACGTGGAGGAAGTACTTGCAGAACTTCTTCCGCAAGTGCCAGAGAATATATTCTCAAAATGGTTGCAGCAACGTATTTCTTTAATCTGGTTAGAACTCAGCGACGACCGTTTAGGTATGACTAGGTTCGAGGAAGGTCCCGCAGAATTAGTTCGCCGTCGTAAGTTTTCTTTAGACCCAGGTAATATCACAATTGGGCTACATCCCAGACTCAAGGAAGAGCCTGAATTGCTTAGGCACACTTTAGCACATGAATTAGTTCATGCTTCTGGGGTTCTTAACCATTCCAAAGAGCTTCATGATGCTGTAGACAGTATTGCTCCAGGTGTTGCAATTTCAGATTCTCCTATGTTGCAGGAAATGCGAGACGAATTCTTAGGTTCGGCGAGAGTTAAGTCATGGACCTGTTCTCACTGTGGATATGAGTGGAAACGCGCTACTGTTCGCAAACCAATGCGCTGCCATAAATGTGCTAGACCACTGTAAGGCTGATAGAGGTGATTCCCACCCGCCGTGATGGGCGTATGATGTAGTTTGGATATCATCTTGGCCTTCTAAGCCGAATACCGGGGTTCAAATCCCCGTACGCCCGCCATCCTTTCTATCTGCAAGTAGTAATATCAAACATGATACTATATGCTCTATATCTACTGGAATAGTCGAACCGGCATGTCCGAAAACAGAGTAGTCAAGTCGATTGTTCCTACACATACCGTAACCGAAGGTGGAGGTTTCAAAGTTCGAAGGCCCGCTGCAATGGGTTCCTTGATGAGTCCTTTCTTGTTACTTGACGAAATGGGGCCAGTAGAATATGCTCCTGGAGAAGCAGTCGGGGCACCCTGGCACCCTCATCGCGGATTTGAAACAGTGACATACTTGTTATCTGGAGAGATGGAACACGAAGATAGTCAGGGCTCTAAAGGCCTCCTTACTCCTGGTGATGTTCAATGGATGACTGCTGGAAAAGGTATCATTCATTCTGAAATGCCTACTAAGAAAATGATGGACGAAGGAGGTTTAATGCATGGCTTCCAGATTTGGGTAAATCTTCCTGCTAAGGATAAAATGATGGATCCTAGATACCAAGATCTAACTGCAGATGACTCCCCAATTGCAGAGAAAGATGGAGTTTGGGCTAGAGTAGTTGCTGGTGAATGTTTGGGAGTTGAATCTTCTATCGACACAGTAATTCCAATCACTTACGTCCATGTTAAAATGGATAAAGACTCGAATCTTGACAAGTTATTGGACTTAGATTTGAACGGAATGATTTACGTTTTCAAGGGTGAAATAGACATTGCCGGTAAGGCGGTTTCTGATGGTTCTCTTGCTCTCCTGTCAAATGGCTCTAATGTTAATATCGCTGCTTCTCAGGATTCCGAATTTTTAATTCTTGCAGGACCTGAAATCGGTGAACCAATCGCTAGGTATGGCCCTTTTGTAATGAATACTAGAGCTGAGATTATTCAGGCGGTTGAAGATTATCAAAACGGATTTTTAGCTTGATAGTACCTTCACCTACTTTGGGAAGTCCTCATATACGAAAGGTTGGTCGGCGGACTGTTCACCATGAAGCGAGGTTCCAGAGCGTGGAAGAAGACTGGTAATCAGCGATGGAAGTGGCGTAAGAAGAAGCTACGACGTCGTAAGCGTGCTCGCCGACAGGCTAAGCAATGAAGCTGAACGGTTAGAACAGGGGAGTATAGTATAACCTGGTAGTATAGCTGGCTCCAGTTGCACGGGAATGATGATAGGTGAAGGTCTGAAGATTGTGATGATCAACTGGAAGACTGACCTGTGAAATCCCGCCACCAGCCGTACACAAAACACTTAGTGGCGGATCAGAAGATACCAGCCGGTCGGGGTTCAAATCCCTGTGCTCCCACCTTTTTGCTAATTCTGATTTAATCCTGTAACCAACATGTTGATGTCTGAAGAACTCTTGAATTGAGGTGGGGAAGCATATGCGTCGAGGTTTCACATTTCTTTGTCTTGCATTATTCTTGGCACCATTGACCGGTTCTCTCGGGAATGAGATTGATTCAAATCCAGATTGGTCATCTACTATTCCAGAAATGACTCCAATAGTTTACGAAGAGGTAGATTGGTGGGAAAGAACCACAATGGATTCCAATCGAAATGGAATCTTCGACTCACTTGAAACATTGAACGAAACAGTAGGAATAGGTCTATCTTATGGTAGAGATGTTACTGACTTTGATGTTGCATTACTAGAATCAATGGGCTATCAGATTACAGATGTAATAGAGGCTGTAGACGCAGTACTACTCGGATTTATCGATTCAACTGATGTTTGGGATTTATCTCAAATCGAAGGTGTAGTTATGGTTGAAAGATACGGTCAAGTTGTTTTGTGGGGAGATGTCCAAACTCCAAACATAAAAGCTGAACCTTCAGATGTATATCCACATACAGCATGGAATCATAGCACGATGAAAGGTGCAGGAATTAATATCGCTATGGTTGATACTGGAACCGATAACGAGCATCCTGGTCTTAAAGATAAGTTTGTGGCAGGATATGATGCGGTTTGTTACTTGCACACAGATCCAGAATGCGTTCTATCAGGAGGCTCTAGGGAAACCGATGGTTCCTTTGACCCAGATGATGGAAATCAACACGGTACTGCTTGCATGGGAATGGCTGCAGCTACCGGTTTAGATGCCAATGGGGAGCAAACTGGGTACGAAGGTTCTGCCCCCAATGCAAGCCTAATCGATGTTAGGATTGGTACCGATGCTGGTGCGGGTCCATTCGAAAACTATCTTCTTCCTCAAGAATTTTATGAATCCGCAATGAATGGACTTCAGTGGATTATAGACAATAAGGACACCGCTTGGCCAGGTGTTGATGAAAGCCTTCATGGCATTGACATCATTTCACTTTCTTGGGGTATTACAAGCCACGAAAATGGAGGAAGTGATGGAGAAGACATGCATTCACGTATCCTTAACGAAGCAACTCTTGCAGGAATAAGTGTAAGTGTAGCAGCCGGGAACGATGGATCCGGAAATGATGGTTTATCCGGAATGGGGTCATCTTCCCTATCGATAACCGTCGGAGCGACAGATGACATGAATTCAATCGAAAGAGATGACGATACTATTGCAGGTTATTCAAGTCGTGGCCCTCGTAGAGACAATGGCGATTCTAATCCAATCAATGAGATGAAGCCCGATGTTACTGCATCAGGTTCAGACATTGTGCAAGCTGAAGCTTGTGTTACTTCAGGGTCGTGTAACAACTTCTTAGGAGGAGATGCTTCTCAAAATGGTTACACTGAGCGTGGTTCAGGAACTTCTTACGCAACTCCTGCGGTTACCGGGGTAATTGCTCTAATGATGGAAGTAAATGATGAAATCAATCCATTGGTAATTAGGGAAATATTACGTTCAACAGCTGAAAGAAGAGAAACTCTATCTACGGCAGATGGCGAAGGTGTTGAAGAAGGACCATGGGCTACTTACCCAGATATTGATCCTCATTGGAATCGTCATTTTGGTTGGGGAATGGTCGATGCCCATGATGCAGTATGGACCGCTCAATATCTCAACATGTCAGGAATAACTACTTCTGATATGAATTTAGATTTACAAGTTCATATTGAGAATATTTCTTCTGAAGGAACAGTGAACACATACACGGGTCAAGCTTGGAGTCGCGGTGCAGTGATGGAGAAAATAGAATATTCAGTCGATGGTGGAGAGACCTGGAATGAAGTAATGTATGAGTCAGTAAACGGTTCTATGACCGCTTATGAGTCATTCCAATTCCAATTTGTTGTAGATACCGATGTACTACCTGCGGACTACAATATGATTATTGTAAGGGGTGTTGATTCAGAAGGGGCCTCTTCGATGATTTCTTGGGATTCAGTTGTTGGTGGAGGCAATGTTGAATCATTCGCCAGTGGTGACTCTATTGGAAGATTACTATTCATTGGAGTTGTTGGATTTGCAGTACTGATATTTGGAGCACTTGTTGCAATTAGACAACAAGCGGAACAACCTCTTCATTATGTGGCTCAAGAATCTGAAGATGTTGATTTACCTCCTGTGATTGATGATGAGCCGTTAGAAGCCACATTGGTGGATGATGTATCAGATAGCACCTCATCTTGAAAAGTGAACTCGTAGTCGTCCTGCCATGCGTGGCTTTTCTGATCGAGCGTTGGATATCCAACCTACTGGTGTCCGCAAGATGTTTGATATGGCGGGAGATGATGTAATTTCATTTGGTTTGGGTGAACCAGATTTTCAGCCACCTGCTATTGCTATTGAAGCAATGTATCAGGCAATGAAAGATGGCCACAATAAGTATACTACTACTGCTGGATTACCTGCACTAAGAAAGAAAATAGCACAATCTTGGGACAATGTTTGCCCTGGATTAGATGAAAGCAATGTTTGTATGACTATGAGTGGAACAAACGCACTTCTGAATATCTTTGCAACACTTGTCAACCCCGGCAAGAATGTCCTTTTGCCAGAACCTTACTTCCCACTTTACGGGCCTGATGTTGGCTTATGGGGCGGGGAAGCCAGATTCTACGAATGTTTGTTTGAGAATGAGTTTGTTCCTACAGTCGAGCACTTGGAAAGTTTGGTCGATGACGACACCGTTGCAATCTTGTACAATTTCCCTTCAAATCCAACCGGTGCAACAATCACATCTTCGCAAAGAGACGAGTTACTTCAATTTGCACAGAAGCATGATCTTTGGCTCATCACCGATGAAGTGTATGATAGAATTGTCTTCGACGGTGAACATGTGTCATTTGTTGGATGCGATGATGAACGTGTAATTCTTATCAATTCTTTTTCCAAAACTTTTGCTATGACTGGTTGGAGAATCGGATACATACTTTCTGCCAATTCTGATGCCATGTCGCAGATGACAAAATTACAGTATTACATTACTGCATGTTCAAATGATGCAATGCAGCATGCAGTACTTGCTGCGTTTGAGAAAGCAAATGACTACCCTGATGAGATGTGTGTTGAGTTCAAAGCTAGAAGAGACTTGATTTGCTCAAGACTAAACTCCATGCCTGGTGTTCAATGTCATGTACCTGAAGGTGCGTTCTATGTGTTCCCCAAAGTAGACGTTCCGGGTATGAATAGTGAGGAAGTAGCGCTGGAACTTCTGAAAGGTGGTGTCTTATGCTCTCCTGGAAGTGCTTTTGGACCATCAGGGGAAGGACATCTTCGATTTGCATATACTATTTCACGAGAAGATATTTCACTTGGAATGGATAAAACTGAAGCCGTACTGAGAAGTTTACGTGGCGATTGAAATGTGGGCTGAGTTCATTGAATTCTTAATCGGCGCTACAGCAGCGCATTTGATTACTAGAGTGCCATTTTTGACGTTCCCACGACTTAAGAGTTGGAATGAACAATTTTCTCCCCATCCAGAAGCCGTTTATGTTGATGCTCACTTAATTCAAAGAGTTATGCACATGCGTTTCTTCCATTGGTTGGCAATTGTGTTTGCATTAATTCCTCTAATCTTCGGTTGGTTCAGTATGGCATACGGTTCTGCAGCAGTTGGATTTGGAATGTGGTCTGTTTCGGG
>JBJLAY010000071.1:0-12888 GCA_045568475.1 Candidatus Poseidoniaceae archaeon
ATGAATCACGCCTTGCAGAACAGCAATCAGAGTTTGATGAATTAAAGTCACAAGATAACAGAGCGGAAAAGCGTCAATCTTGGCTACAAGCAATTTCTGGCCAAGGAACTCAGGCAGAATCTCCTCAGATGGGTCTAGATCCAAGTGCATTAGGTGCTAGACCAAATGCACTCGGAGCAAGTGCAGGCAGACCTATGCGTGGGGCAATGGCTCAAGCTGCAGCACAGCATACTCCTTCGATGGGACTCGCCGGAATGAGAGCGCCTCGTTCTACGGCCAAATCTCTGAGTGGGGCACAACCAATTGCTAGGCCGGTAAAGGCACCAATCGGTGGAACTAATTTACCACCACAAGGGGCGAACTTACCTCAACCTATCATGCCTAAGATTGTTAGGAAGCCAGTAATACAGCCTGTTGTTCAATCCCCAGATGTAATCGCTCCTAATGTTGAACCAATAGCTGAGAAGTTGGTAAGAGCGCCAATAATTACTCCTCCATCGATAGCTATCGAACCTTCAACAACTGTCATCCCTGTTGATGAACAACTAGAAATCGAGGACATCAAACCTGAAACTGTTATTGAGGAAATAGCAACAGAACCAGTATCTGAAGAAGTAACAACAGAAATTGAGTCTATGGACGATGCTCTAGATGAAGCACTAGATGCGGCTATGGAAGATGAAATGAATCAGATCCAAGAAACTGTAATGTTAACTCCAATAAAGACCCTAAAGGTTGCAGAAGTGAATAAGACAGCAGTATTGAAACCAGTAACTGTCAAGGTACTAACTCCTGTAAAGAGAAGGGGACCTCCTCCTTCTTCTAAACCTGGTGTAAAGCCAGAAGCGGACGGTAATAAAGAGACTACTGCGTCTCTAAAACCAGTAACTAAATTGACACCGGTTTCTTCACCCAATACTACTTTGAATATTACTTCAGAGGAAGAAGATGACTGATTTCATCAAACGCTTTACTCCGAGCCATTCATAGTGTACCTCCCATTGGGGTAAGTTATGAGGAAGACCATTGCATTTGTTTTGGCAATTCTGCTAATACCTGTTACCCCGTCAGTACAGGCAGAATCAAATCTGTTAGATGTTGGTGTTATTGATTCAGTGGATGGTAGATTTGTACACACTTCATTCTCTTCATCTTCGACATTGCTGACTTTGACATCAACTGGCAACTTGTCAGAACATTTCTGGGCGAGTGGGGAATTAATTACGCAATGGTCAATCGAATTAAACATCTCTGCAAACTCAGCCACTCCTGATTTGACAGGACTCCAAATTGCAGTCTCTCACACTGAGGGCGTTTATGTGATCAATACTCAATTAAGAGTAATATCGGCAATTTACAATACCACCTCTTCGGTTGATTATGTGGTTTGGGATACTGAAGGAGAACTATGGTTTGGGTTCTTTGGTGGTGAAAGAAGAGCGAAGGAATATGGCGGAGAAGACTATACTGGATTTGTAACCCCTTCACACAATACTGCAATGACTGCAATGACAATAATTTCTGACAATAGAATAGTTACTGGTGGAAGAGACAATTTAGTCAAGGTCACTACTCAAGAAGGTGTTTTGGAAAGGAGCATAGCCGATTTCAGCCAATACCCGAGTGTCATAATCAACGACGGTAGTGGCAATATTATTGTAGGCTGTACAAATGGCGATTTATTCAGATATGACTTCAATGACTGGTCAAAAGAGGAATTGGCGATTTCAAGTAGTCAAACGATAATTTCAATCACAATAGCGGATAATGGAAAAATCTTGGTTGGTACCCAAAATGGTAATTTGCACATCATTGACGATGTGACATTCACCGAAGAGAACGACTATACCTCTGCAGGTAGGGTCATCACTGCAACCTTTGGCGACGAAGGAGAGCTTTACATCATCACTACCTTTTCAACATCATCCAAAATTAGACTTTATGACTTAGATACTGACTCAGATGGCGTGTCAGATAGTTTAGATTTGTTCCCGCTAGACCCTACTCAATCCAGCGACCAAGACGGTGACGGCTACGGTGATAACCCGGATGGAACAAATCCAGATGCATTCCCAGAAGATGTCACACAATGGGCAGATCTAGATGGTGATGGTTACGGAGACAATCCGGATGGAAACACTTCTGATGATTTCCCATCCAACCCTTCTCAGTGGAAAGACTCTGATGGTGACGGGTACGGAGACCTCTCAAACGAAGAAATGGGCGATAGATTCCCTGATGATCCAACACAATGGGCAGATTCAGATTCCGATGGTTTCGGTGATGAAGTAGATGGTAACAATGGTGATGATTGTCCTGATCAAAACGGTTTCTCTGAAATAGACAGGAGGGGCTGTAAGGATTCAGATAACGATGGATATTCAGACCCGACTGACGACTGGACAATAAGTGACGGTGCAGATTTTTCGATTTATGATAAGACCCAATGGATTGATTCTGATGGCGACGGTTATGGAGATAATCTATCAGGTAACAATGCAGACACATGTCCTAACGAGGCGGGTAATTCGACCAATACCTACATTCCAGAGATATCTGATGATGGTTCACTAAGTTTGGTCTATGTAGTCAGGGAAAAATTCGGTTGTATTGATAGCGATGGTGACGGTTTCTACGATTTAGGCGACGACTTACCTAACGATGCTAGAGACTACATCGATTCAGACGGAGATGAAGTCGGGAAGAGCCGAGATTATAACGATTCAAACAGGTTAGTTCAAACAAATATTGATCATTGCGCCCAGGTTTCAACAGATGTAACAGAAATGTGTTTAGGAATCAGAAGTGTTGATTATCAGAATTATTTATCCGGATTATCAAATAGTGAACAAGCTCTTTCATATTACCAATGGCAATTGTTAGAGCAGGAAGCGGAAGACGAAGAAGCCTCCAGTAAGAAATATTGGTCTACAGCAACTGAGATATTGCCTTTCCTTGGTGCAGGTTTTGCCTCCATAGTTGCCGTCTTACTAATTTATGCGGCAATCAGTAAATCTCGCCGTCGTAGAGCATTAGTAAAGACATATGGAGTAGCATTCGATAATGATGATAATAGCGCTGAGAAGGAAGCCCTCGAAGGTAAAGCAGGTCTTTCCGCAGTAGGCGGTGTAGATTCAGGTAAATTCTGGGACGATGATGTTGAACCTATGGAAGTGGCCGATGATGGTGACTTAATCGGTAGTGGATTCGATGACATTGATCTCAAAGGCGCTGAAGACATTTCAGATACAACAGAAATCATGGAAGAAACAGCATCTCTTGAAGAGTTAGCAGGGATGCCAGATCAGACTAAAGTTACACAAGAAACCATTCCTGAGCCTGAGTCAACTACTGATTCAATGCCACAAGAAGCCCCTCAGGCACCACCACTTCCTGCCGAAGGACTACCTGAAGGTTGGACTATGGACCAATGGAAATGGTATGGCGCAGAGTGGTTGGCAAAGCAAAAGTAGACTCAATCGGCGCGCCAAACTATCGGGAGACTCTCTTTCAGCTCCCCCAACTGTGTTCCGTTGTAAACTGCAACTCCATCTACTTTCAAGGTACTAGTAATTAGCCAAAGAATTGCATTCCAGCTCTTTGGTGCAGCAAATAACTCAACTTCACCGATTGTTGCTTTAACTAATAATTTCGCAGCATCGCTGTTAGAATCAAAGATAGCATGAACCAAATCTTTGGTAGAAAGCATATGCCCAGTTGGTCTCCAGTCCATGCAATCACCTCATACCTTGAACGGTGCAAGATTTAGTCGCTGAACTAAGTGCTCAGCATTTACATCTGCAACTTCTTTCATTTGTGAACGCAAATTGTCTAATTCTCCATTCATTTTACTGAGTTTATGTGCTCGAATTAATTCTGTGATAAAAGCGTCCACGCTCTTGTGTCCATCCATGGTTCGAAGAGTATTCAACTGTCTTCGAACTTCATAACTTACACTAACTGAGGTCATACCTTCGCCGGTCATGACTTACCTTGGAAACTCTAGACTACTTGAATCCCACGCGACTAGATAACTAAGTCAAGCCTGTTTGTGAGCAATCCTAGTACGACCGACCTTGCTTATCCAACAATAGGCGAGGATGTTCTGTAACTCCAAATTGCCTACGCATTTCTTGGACTCTTTCATGGTATTCTTTGGTAAGAGACCAATACTCTCTACTTCCCGCACCTGCCCCGCTGTTACTTGGTTTGTTCAGTATTACAGTCGGTGCGCCAGTCCAGGCGGCTTCAGCAACTTTAGCTAGTCTACGTATTGGTGTCTTGAACACCTTTCTTGGAATTTTAGATTGAACTTCTTTACAAACATGGAGTGATAATTTTGATCTCTGGTCAACCATTGTCATAGCAACTCCGAAAATCTTCAAATTTCTATTTATTCTCTTTTGTATCATCTTAACACTGTTCATCAGCATGCTGAATCCTTCGAGTGCGTAATATTCTGCCTGAACTGGAATGAATACCCAATTCGCAGCGCATAGTGCGTTGATGGAAAGTAGCCCCAAAGAGGGAGGAGTGTCAATGATTATGTGGTCGAATTGGTCGATAATTGGCGCTAATGCCTCTCTAAGCCGAGTCTCTCTACCAATTCTGTGGCTTAGTTCAATTTCAGCCCCAGACAGGTGAATGTCGCTGGGAAGTAGCCAGAGGTTCTCAATTGCTAAATCTTCAGGGACACGTTTTGAATTCTCATTTCTTTTTGCCCAGGCTCTTTGCATTGATTCGGTAATTTGTTCAGGGGAAATGAGATATTCTTCCATCAAAGGAAGATCTTCTCCGCTGTCATTGACTAGCAAATCATATGCTGTTTTCTTGATTTTCTTTTTCTCAACACCAAAAGATGTAGCGCAATTTCCTTGCGGGTCCAAATCGATGAGTAATACCTTAGCAGGTGGGACTTTGAATTTGGTAGAACCTTTGGCTAATGCTGTAGCCAAATTGACCGCAGTAGTCGTTTTTGCACAACCACCTTTCTGATTGGCGACTGCTACTACCATCTTGTACGGATTCATCAAATACCCCTGAAATTACTATGCTGTGAACTATCGAGGTGGGCGGCCCCCTGTAAAGAGTCGCATTCATCGAGTAGCAATCATCCCTGTTGTATGACCGGTACAGGAACTTCGGAGAGAATCTTACGCACAATATGCATTCCTGTAATTCCTCGAATCTTGGCCTCTGGCTTCATAACGATTCTGTGAGAGATAATTTGTAGTGCAATTCCCTTGATATCATCAGGGATTACATAGTCGCGTCCGTCTACTGCAGCAGCAGCTCTTCCAGTCTTGAATAGAGATTGGCTGGCACGAGGAGATGCACCGTTTACTACACGGTGGTCTTCACGAGTTCTCTGAACAATCTCAACAATGTATGAGAGGATAGCAGGGTCAACGTGTACTGTTTCAAGCGCCTTCTGCATAGCGACCACTTTCTTTGGAGAAGTTATTTGTTCAACATCGTGTTGATCTTTTCCACGTAGTTTTCGGCGGGCTAGAATTGCCTTTTCTTCAGCACGGTCAGGGTAACCCATACTCATTTTCATCAGGAAACGGTCCATCTGAGCTTCAGGTAGTGGATATGTTCCTTCTTGTTCGATAGGGTTCTGAGTTGCTAATACTACGAAAGGTGCAGGCAACTTATGTGTGATACCTTCGATTGTAACCTGCTTCTCTTCCATTGCTTCTAGTAATGCAGCCTGTGTCTTAGGCGGAGCACGGTTAATTTCGTCAGCAAGAAGAATGTTGGAGAATAGAGGTCCTGCACGTAGTTTGAATTCTCCCGACTTTTGGTCGTACATGTATGTACCCATGATGTCACTCGGAAGCAAATCCGGAGTGAACTGAACACGCTTGAATTTACATCCAAGAGCACGAGCAAAGGTATTGGATAGTAATGTCTTAGCAAGTCCAGGGAAATCTTCTAGCAGCATGTTCCCGTTCGATAGGATTCCAACAGTTACCCTTCGAAGGTTTTCGTTCTTACCTATGATAACCTTAGAAACTTCTCCCATCAACGAGTTTGCGATGGAAGAAACCGTTGCAATAAGGTCCTTTGTACGATGGTCACCTGCTGGTGCGCCTGCTTGGAATCCTGCATTCATGGTAATAGCACCTCGTGGTACAGGAGGGGAACCAATCAATTCCATACTTCAAGGTATTGCGTATACAAGTCGTTGACAATTAAGCCAATATTGGGCAATTATCTTCCCCAAAAGTGGTCTTGTTTGCGATGTAGACGGGTAATTTCTTCGAGAATTTCCTCTTCTATAGGTGTGAGTTCTAATTTCCTCAATCGCTTGGCATGTGCAGCAGGGATGTCCACCCAGAACTCGTCACCCTCTTCGATATGACGGCCCACAGTAGGGCCCATTACTGCAACTGCAAGCTCTTCTCCTTGATGGCCTTGCTTCACTTCTTCGCTAGAACGTGTTCGCAAACTCTTGATTTGGCCCACTGCTGTGCCATCCAATTTCATGATTCGTTGCCCAACATGAACTCTGCCGCCCAGAACACGCATTCCCACAATCGCAGGCCCTTTGTTTCTGAAAGTGTGATCTTTGAGGTAACGTAAGTGGCCTGGGTACACAAGGTTCTCTCTAGCCGCTGCCTCTATCTTAGCCCGAGTATCCTCTCTCCATTCTTCAAATTCTTCGAGGATACGATAAATAATTTCAGCGTCGATGAATTTAATTTCAGCATCAGGCCCTTCCAATTTAGGTTGAACCTCTGAATTACCTTTGACCGAGAAACCCAGAATAATCTGGTTCAGCGGGTCTTCAGCACACTGTGCAGTGATAATGTCTCTTTTGTTTACGGGCCCAATAGTTGCCATCCTGATAGGGATGTCAATCTTGTTTAATTCGAAAGCTAGAGCTTCTAGTCCACCAACAGTATCTGCTTTGATAACCACGCCTTCTTCTGCAATTTCAACAGATATGGATGCTTCCTTGTATGCTTCTTTCTCTGCATTTGCTTTGGAATCAGAATCGTTAGTTTGCCTAAGTGTTGTTCCGGCTAGGACGTTTTCAAGATCTGGTGCTACAATTTTCAGACCACATGCAGCAACTGCGTTATCACAAGATTCCCAGCGGTCACCTGCATCACGCATTTCCGACATCCCCTTCGGCCTAAACATTCCTTTGATGTGTGTTGTAAATGGTCCATTGGCTCCAACGAGTGTAATACTGTCTCCAACATTCAATTCACCACGGTTAAGGATTACATCAATTGTCTTGCCCAACCCTCGTTCGTCTTTCATCTCAAGAACAGTTCCTTCACCGTTCCCTAATGTGTCTCGCAATCTCTCATCGAGGAACCTTTCTGCAAGACCCACAGTAACAGTCAACAGGTCCTGGAGTCCCTCTCCGTCTTTGGCAGAACAGGGGACCATCGCTAGATTCGATTTGAAATCACGAATTTTGTCATATCTTTCAATATTGAATCCATGTTCGCTGAATTGTCCGAGTAATTTCCAATAACGCTCTTCAAAATACTGTTGGACATCTTCTCTCTGATCAGCCCATGATTCAATGAATGAACGACCTTCGACAGTTCTCCAGCCATGAAGGCGGTCAACTTTGTTAGCAGCAACTACGAATGGTGTTTTTTTATCTCTGAGAATTCTAAGACTTTCAATAGTTTGGGGTTGTAGCCCCTCCATCACATCTACAACAAGTATGGCTATGTCGGCTAATGCGCCACCTCTACTTCTCAAACTAGTAAACGAATGGTGACCGGGAGTGTCAATGAATAACAGTCCTGGACTGTTGAAATCCTTTCCTCCGGTCATAGGCGCACAGGTTTCATTGAGAATTTTTGCAGGGACTTCAGTAGCTCCAATATGTTGGGTGATGCCTCCTGCTTCTCTATCCATCACACTAGCTTGCCTTTCGCTACCTAATGATCTAAAATGATCCAAAACACTCGTCTTACCATGATCAACGTGACCAAGTACGGCTACGATAGGTTGGCGTTGCCAACCCAGTTCTTTCTCCTCTTCTTCAGGAGCGGTTTCTAAGCCATCTCCTTCTTCAGACATATCAAAAACTCCAATTGGATTTTTAATTTTTCAATTGGTGTTTAATTTCACTCGTAGACCCAAGATTGACTATCTTGGGTCCAGTTGTTAACACCTTCTGGGAACCAAAGTCCCAGTTCGAATTCTGCAGTATCGGATGCATCAGATCCGTGAATCATGTTGTAACCAATATCCATTCCGAAATCGCCACGGATTGTTCCAGGAGCGGCTTCTCTTCCATTGGTCGGACCGATTAGATTGCGAGCGACACTAATTGCATCTCTTCCAGACCATGCCATGCAAACTACAGGGCCGCTGGTTACGAACTTGATTAGGCCGGGGAAGAATGGGCGTTCTGCATGAACAGCATAATGCGTCTTTGCAATTTCTTCACTAGCTATAACTTGCTTAAGTCCAACTAATTGCAATCCCTTTCGTTCAAATCTTTGAATGATTTCTCCAACCAGTCCGCGCTGCACACCATCAGGCTTTACCATGACATAGGTAGTCTCCATACTAATTCCACCATTGTGGCCGACTGGCAAGCCCTATTTGAGCACAGCGATGAAACAAGTAGAGTTGCTTGTTATCAAATTCCGCCCTTGACGAAATGGCGGGTCCACTTGACCTTGCGTGAATTTCGCTTGAGTTTAACGGCATTCTTACGCGCTTTGCTGTTAGCAAACCACTGTACTGTTCCATCTCTGCGGATGAACATTAATCCTGTGCCCGGTTCGATAATCTCTCCGGAAAAACTGCAAATTCTCTGTTCTGGCATGATGATCACCTATAGTTGAGTTTACGGGCTTCCCTTCCAGTATCGCGAAGCATTAGAATATCTCCGAGGCGGACAGGGCCTAGTACGTTTCTTGTGATAATGCGTCCTACGTCACGAGGGTTTGGTGCATCGTTGACACGCACCTTGACTTGAGTGGCTTCGCCGGTCATACCGGTTCTGCCTACAATTTCGACGACCTCAGCAGGCCATCCTCCGAGTTCTTCAGACATTTCTTATTCCTCCGAATTCGATGTGCTCAGTTAGAAAGCCCCTTTACAAGCTCTACAACTTCGTCAAATTTTTCCTTTGCACCCTTTGAAACTTCAAGAAGTGCTAGAGATGCAGTCTTTACGCCTCCTGGCATACCTGCTTCTTTCGCTAGGAATTCTTGGCTAGGAACGTATCCGAATGGAATACCTTTCTCAGCGCAGATTAGAGGGATGTGTGCCAAAAGTTCTGGCGGATTGACATCCTCTGCCATAATGATGAACATTGCAGTACCGCGTTCAGCAGCCTTGGTTACCTCATTAGATCCTTTTTTCATTCTACCGTTGTTGTTCGCCTGAACCATCTCGTAGATTTTATCTGCGACATCGCCAGGGGTATCAAAAGACACGTGTGCACTCATTGAAATCACTCTCATGCTTGTGTGAAGCAACGCTGCGCACGACCTCGCGAATATAAACACCACGGATTACCAAAATCAGGTAAAAATCAGATATCATCGAGTATTTTACGAACACCGCGAGCCAATGCTGCCCCTCCGGAGATGACTGCTCTACTATTGGATAGACTAGAGGTGGCGTGCACGCCGTCGACATGATTAGCCAGCCTTGCAATGGCGCCACCGGTGAATAATCCGTGAGTGCAGGCGGCATGAACTTCGGTCGCCCCTTGACTCCTGAGTGCGTCTGCAGCTTTACAGATAGTTCCGCCAGTAGCAATCATGTCATCGACGATTGCCACTATTTTCCCATCGACATCCAAATCTTTGGCTTTGTGAATAATGGTATGTGCATCTATTCTAGTTTTCTCGAGGTAAGAGAATGGTAAGCCGATGGCATCAGCAACGGCACTGGCGCGGTCAATAGCACCTTTATCTGGGGACAGGATAAAATCAGGATCCACCTTTTCCTTCAAGTGGTTTGCAATCTCTGGCATTGCGGATGTAAATGCTACTGGAATGGGCATTCCTTCTAGAGCTACAGGTGCGTGGAGGTCGAACACCACAATACCATCACAATGCGCCGATAGTAGCCTGCCAATCGCCTTAGCGCTAATCGCTTCCCCCGGTCGGAATCTCTTGTCCTGTCTAGAATATCCGAAATACGGTATTGCTACAATCACTCCCGGGCCGACAGGACTCATTTCTTGAGGACCTATTCCTTTCAGGTTGTCAGTTCTACCTGCTCTTACATCTCTCAAAGCTTCTAGTAGTAACAATGTCTCAACAATGCCTGCGTCTGGGAATGTGTTGGATACGAGAACGACAGGCTCCTTCCTAACCGCTTCGATCGAATCCTCGGGTATACGGATGTATCCTTCAGAATCGGGAAACCTTCTCGCTTCCAATGAATGATGTTCCCATCCTAACTCGTTAGATAGGTCGATAGCCAGGGAACGGGAATTACTCCCAGATACTACCACCATGATGTAAGGGCCTGCGAGGGGGCTAAATGAGGCTTATCCTATTCAGGCGTATTTCGTTTAGTTGGAATCGACATTTTTGACCAAATGCTACGCCGGTCATGTAGTACATGGTGCGCGAGGCAGGACTCGAACCTGCGACCTCCCGGTTATCAGCCGGGTGCTCCAGCCGACTAAGCTACCCGCGCAAAGGCAGGTCGGCGACCGGCCATCCCATCATAAAGACGACGGTAGACTCATTCCTCGATAGCGTCCGGGTCGTTAGCCTGCAGGTAAGATGGCAGGCCAAGCAACTTGTCAAATGTTCTTGAAAGAACTACTTCATCTAAACGCTCGCGTGTGCGTGCTAGCGCCGTAATTGGAATATTCACTGTGGCATCGACTCCATATTGGATTTGAACTCCAATTCGGGTCTTTACTACAACTGCTCTGTATGTTCTTTTGATCTTAACTAGGTCGGTGATTACTCCGATTTCATTTCCTTGATTGTCCAAGACTGCCCTGTCCATCATTTCGTCAGGAGCGTAGAGCTTCTCGTCAATACGTACGGTGTTCCTCCAGCGGCGCTGAAGTTCGCGCATTGATTTCGACAACTTGACCGCTCCATCATTTCTGATGCTGTGGATAAGTTCCTTGTGCAGTGGGGCGAGCTCGGCAGGCTTGCGCATGAATTCATCAGCGACTCCTGGCTCGACCATGATGCGCATTGAGCGCACTCTTGCTTCGTTCGGATGGTGACGTTCTCCTACGATCGTCCCCACCTTTGTATCATTCACGTATACATCCCTTTGGAGTAATTCCTGGATGTCATAATCATTGTTCGGCATTTTCCCATCTCCTTGACCTTGTGACTCTTGGCCATTACTATCTCGACAGTGACGACTATTATACTTGTCTCTATCAAAGAATGCTTTTCCAATTGAGTTTGACGCATAATCTAGTTATCTCCAATTGCAGAAACGGTTAGAATTCATTTTTGAAAGAGGTGGCAATAGTTCACTTTCAATTGGTGTCGCATAATCCTAGATCCAGAAACCCTTTTTTCTTATTTTTTCAATTGAAAATTAAAAAATCCAATTGGAAAATAATGGAAGGGGTAAACTCTACATCATGGAACTAATCCCCTTAGATAATGGCAGTCCGAATATTGGGTGCAACCTGTTCATTAGGAGAATCAGTAGTTGACAGATTACTCTCAATGGACATCGATGTCATCGCCAAAGAGAAAAGCCATCGAGAACGAAACCAGAAACTATTGGAATATTCGGATGTATCTTTACAAGAAACGGGTTCAGGCTTTTCAATATCATTCGATGGTTCCGATGCTGATATTGTAATCGGCAAGGATCTGATAATCCATGATATATTACCAACAAGGGATGACAGATGGCTGTCTCCCGAAATACGAAATTGGGTTGCGGGGAAGAAAGAAGATACCGAGTCAAGGTTTTGGTTGAGTGTGATCGATGCTGCGAATGCAATAGCACACATTGCTAAGGCTAAATTGAAACTCGACGGAATCCATATGAGTGGTAGGAGAGAGTGGTCTTCGATAGATTCCAGAGCGGAGTTTGATATGCTGTGGCAAAGAACAAAACAAGGAATTACTGGAGAGTTTACCTCTGAAACGTTATTCGGTCACGAGATTGCAGGTATGGAGGCTAAACCAATAACCCAAGTCGGTGCACAAAGGCCAGACTTAGAGCCACTACATGAGGTTCTGTTGCAGTTAACCGGGGATGGATGGCGACCACTGGTTCCTTTCAGAACAGCTTTGATGACTCTTATTGCAGGATTAATGGATGGCGACTGAAATGCAAATACGGTTTCTCAACAAGGACGACTCCCCTTCATTATGGAGGATTAACGAAGAAGGCTTACCTGGAACTGGGAAAGTATCTGAAGATGAGATCAAATCCCTTTTAGACTATTCAGAATTATCTATTGGAGCATTTGACGGCGATATAATGCTTGGTTTCGTGATATGTCTCCCGCCTAGAACTGACTATGGAAGCTTAAACTACGCTTGGTTTAATCAACGATATGACAGTTTTCTGTATGTAGACAGAATCGCAGTATCTCTGGGCCACCGTAATCAAAAGGTTGGAACATCATTGTATCATGAAGTTATTTCACTATCTGAACAAAATAAAGTTCCTGTAGCGGCAGAGGTAAATCTTACTCCGCCCAACCCTGGTTCGTTAAGGTTCCATGAGCGGAATGGGTTTGCCGAGGTTGGAGTTTTCAGTCACGGGGATAAAACCGTAAAAATGCTACTACGCTCCAATGATTAAGTTGAAACAGAACAATTGAGTTACTTAGAGTGCGAGAGCCGGGACTCGAACCCGGGTTCAAGCGTTGGCAACGCTCGGTGATAACCACTACACTACTCTCGCAAGTGTAACCCTCGGATTGGACAGGGGTATAAA
>JBJLAY010000072.1:0-12702 GCA_045568475.1 Candidatus Poseidoniaceae archaeon
CTCCCTTTGAAAACATCAAGAGGTACTCGTGAATATCTCTCAAACAGGGATTTGATGCTGATTGGAAAGAGCCCCAGGCACAGGAAGAGCCAGCACTAGCAGACTTATCCCAAATCACTTCACCACGATGCATGAATCCTATGTCGTGCATAATCAAATTAACATGGCTAGTCAATGGAATATACGGTTTACGTCCTAGGTTCGCAACATTGACTACCATTCTCCCACCTGGCGCTAGTACGCGATAACATTCTGCGAATACATCGTGGAGCATACTGAGATACTCAGTAAGCGATAAGTCCTCATCGTAGGCTTTTGATGCATTGTAAGGAGGAGAGGTGACTACTAAATGGACACAATTATCCGGCAGAGGCATCGACTTAGAATCACCGTTAATTACGATATTTTCTAACTCGCTTGGGAATTCAATAGCCTCTCCCACATCTCTTTGAGAGACTAGATCATCATACATCTTTGAGCCATAGTAAACAGAAGAATCATGACCTTCTCGCTTTGATACGCCGAATGAAGAAGTTGTGGTCTTAGCACGTTTACGAGGTCCTTCTAGGGAGTCCTCGCGCGCCATGCTTGTCATCGTTCAACAAGGGTATATGACATTTCGCGCTTTTGACTATCCTGTGACGCGCGTTTGAACCAATCGAATCAAAAACCGTGGGCTTGTCGCAATGGTTGATGGCAAAGGTCCTGACCCTCGACGAGGTCGACCTCGAAGGGCGTACCGTACTGGTTCGCGTAGACATCAACTCCCCTCTTGATCCAATCAACAATGTATTCTTGGATGATACTAGAATTCGAAGAATTATTCCTACATTGAATAAACTTACAAAATCAAAAGTTATTCTTCTGGCACACCAATCTAGACCAGGTAAGATGGACTTCACCTCTACTCTTGGGCACTCTAGAGAATTGGGAAGATTGCTTGGACGTAATGTGAAGTGGGTTGACGACATTTATGGCAAGAAGGCCCTAACAGCTATCGAGAATTTAGAAGATGGTGATTTACTGATGCTCAACAATGTTCGAATGGATGAAGATGAAATCAGTACAAAGGGTGATTTTGTTGCTATGTCTGAAACCATGATGGTCCAAAATCTGTCTATGATAGCAGACGCATTTGTTAACGATGCATTTGCTTGTGCTCACAGGAGTTCGCCTTCAATCGTTGGATTCACCAATGTTCTGCCTTGTATTGCTGGCGAATTGATGAACTATGAGTTATCGAAGTTAGGACAAGCGCTTGAAACTCCTAAGAGGCCATGTATTGCGGTTCTCGGGGGAATCAAGGTCGATGATTCAGTAGTAGTTGCCGACAACATGCTCAGAGGAGGAATCAGTGACCATATCTGGGTGACAGGAGGGGTAGCGAACTTGTTCCTTCACCTTTCAGGCATTGACCTTGGGGAATTGAATGTAAATTTCTTGAAAAATGAAATCAAGGATAAGTGGGACGAAACGGTTGCTATTGCCAGCGCACTTCTGAAAGACTTCCCTGAATGCATAATTATGCCTAGTGATCTTGCATTGAATATCTCTGGCAATCGAGTTGACCATCCGCTTAAATCGCTTCCAATCGAAGCACCAATTTTCGACTTAGGAATTACAAGTATCCAATCTCTATCGAAGGCGATTAAGAGTGCAGGAACAATAATTCTGAATGGTCCTGCAGGAGTATTCGAGTTGTCGGATTTCGCACTAGGAACTATCGAGATGCTAAACGCATGTGCAGAGAGTGAAGGATATGCTGTAATGGGTGGAGGACACACTGCAACTCTTGTTAGTCAGCGTGGACTTGCAGATAAGATGGGGCACGTATCTACTGGCGGAGGTGCTTCCTTAGAGTTGTTAGCAGGTAGAACTCTTCCTGGGCTAGCATCATTAGAGGAATCTGCCAAGCAATTCCGATTTTCTATTTCTAAGCCATTGGATCATCAGTGATAGAAGCCATCTTAGGTTTCGCGGGGTTTTTGAATAACCATATGTGAAAACTAATGTGAGGGGCATGATAGAACACAATGATATTGCGATTACCAAAATCATATCTGCCGCCTGTAGAGATTTCATGGCCTTTAGGGGGTTTCATAACTTCGAATTCAAAGATGGGATTAACAGTATAGTCGGAGGTAATGCCAGCGGCAAGTCCTCATTGATTGCTCTAATCCGGCAGGCACTTTCGCCTCAAATCTCCTCCCACAGAGGTTCGAGATGGGGAGGAGATTATTCTGGCATCAGCCTAGTAGAATTGAAGTTCATGGCTCGTGGTAAAACGCATTACTTGAGAAGAGTAATTCAGGATAGCGACCACACCACCGATTTACACCTCTACATTGGAGAAGGAGAAGATGGAGAATTCCTCCGAGATGGAGAAGTTGTCACCTATTTGACCAAGCTTAAACCATTGTTGATATTCGATGATTTCCAATCCTCACGTCGAGAGTTCTATTACCATCTTGATAGGAGTTCTGTCGCTGCTAACCCACCATTCTCGAAATCAATCGAAATGATAGATGAGGTCAATAGATTATTACCGGTAACTAATTGTCCTGTTAAGAAAATTGTGAAGTCCGGTAACGATGTAATGGCTGAATACGAGGATAGGCTGGTTCACCTGAATACCTTAGCTGGTGGACAAATCAAAACTGTTTATGTTCTTTCAAAAATCCTTACCCTGTTATCTGGGATGAAAGAAAGAGACTTGTCCAGAGTAATCCTAATCGATGAGATGGAATTGGGCTTGGATCGTTCTACTATCAAAGGACTGAATGAAGCCATTAAGCAAATCTCAACGGAGCATGACTGCCAATTCATGATGACTTCCCGATTCGTGAATGGAAGAGTGAATCCGATTACTGTTAGCAGGTTTAGAATGCATAATTACTACAAAACTCAAACAACACCTGGCAATAATAAGTCAATTCAAAGTTTGATTCGTAAATACATAAATCAGGTGAATATCAAATGGAAACCATAAGAGAAATTGTATCGTTCTCGCACGGTGGTTATGGAGCCATGTGGTATCCATTTTCGGCACATCTTAAGGAAAACCATACTGCAATCAGTGCCGAATCTTACTATGAGATACAGGACTTACTGCGATTACTGAAACTGATGTTCGCCACAAATAACCACCACCCAGATCTTGTACACAAAGAGAATAGAAAAATGGCCAACAAATATCTCTTTGGTCCTGCAAAAAAGTCATTGTGTAGCGTAAGGTTTCGAACTGAAAGAAGTGAATATGTTTTGACGAGATGCTTCGTTGACCAATACTCGACTGAAGCCACTATTCAGAAGGTCGACTCGAGCGTAATATTCAGGGGCCATGATGTCATTCAAATGCTAAGTAAGTTCCACAAGCCAATAATTATCGACAGCACGTCCATTCAAGCAACTAAATCATTAATTTTCAAACCGATAAATGACTATTCCAGAAATTGCATGATGGCTTTAGCAAACGGTTGGGCGAAGATGATCGGCATTACCGACTCTGTAATTCATTTAAATCAGGATGGTAGATGGTCGACAAGTGGAGAATTGGACTTCTTCACCAGGAGAAGAAACATTTCTAGAACTGCTTCAGCATCTCCTTTACGACTGATTACCAATCTGGTTCAGGCAGTTATGAAGAAGCGGAACTACAATCTGTGTACGCCGATATTTTCACAATTCAACATGGAAGGTTTGAACCAATTTGAGGCGATTACCGTGATGGACTTGGTGAATTGTGTCAGTCGAGAAGAGGGCATTCAGTTCATTGTTGGCATCAATACCTCATCAGACACCAATTCGATGATCAATGCGATTGAAACCCCTAGACTATCCATCTATGGAATCTAATTCTGGTTATTCCCATTCGCTCACTTTGTTTTTTCTTTTAGCCATTTAAGTTCCAAGAACTAAAGAAATGAGGGGTGTTAAATATGACCTATACTAAGGGAATATTGCTACGGGATGTAGCGAAAAAAAGACCTCAAAAAGCCCACTCTTTTTTTCTTCATACTACGTATGAAGAAGAAAAAAAGAGTGTGGGCGCAATGGGAAATAGACAAAAGTTGGCTACTGGAACCTTTTACAGGTTTCACGAGATTTTTGGAAAAGTCAACTGCAAAACCGGCTGCTTTAAGAGGGTCCTTTGGCATTATTCTTAGGCGGGTCGAAGACTTGTTGTGTTCACACCCGTTTGAGCCAACATTTGCACTGGATTACGTCGAAGACTTGGACACAAAACCAGCCCAAATTGGCAAGATTAGCTGTAAACTTTCGGATTCACATATACAGGAGGAAAAATTATGACGACAATTTACAAAGCAACACCGGGAACACCAGAGATTAGTATCTCTTACATGAACGAGAACATCCGCTTTACAGGCAATGATGTCGAGGCCATAAATATCGATAAGGTCGAAAATGGCAGCATCCTTGTTCTTGATGAAATTGATTCCTTAGAGGAAGTCAACATCAAGAACCCTGGAATCATTGTATCTTTCACAAGATTCCCTGATCAAACGATTAGAATCAAGGGTGCTTTCGAAGAGATTCGCATTAAGGATAAAAGCCATTTCTACAACCTCCATCGTTTTGGCTCAAACCCAACTTTACCAATGGACCACCTATGGGGAGCAGTAGTCACCAGATCGCCGGAAGTTGAATGTGACGGCATGGATGCTTTGATGATTAAGCCAACTGGCATTGCTGATTTGAAAATCGACGATGAGTGGACGCACATCTCAATAGTAGGCGATAAGACACTGGAAACTGTCGAAGTCACAGGTAAGAAAGTTATTCGAAACTTCGTAATCAATCGCGGACCAAAACTGACTGCTTTGAACATCAGAAGAAGGGCCCTTACATGCACTTTGTTCAAATGTCCAAACATCAACACCATTATCGGATTTGGAGATCGCCTAAACCTCCATACCAAACCCAAGAAGAAGAATTCTCTATCCATCGGAGGGTTTTGGCATCAGGTTCCTGAATGGTACGACTTACAGGTTGCACAATTGCAGATACCTCACTTCAACGCCCATCTAACCGCTAATGACATCATCAGTTGTGACGATTTAGGAGGCGTCGTAATCATTCCTAACAACTACCAAGGAGCAGGAGGCCTTTGCCAGTTCAGTGATACTTTTGGCATAGAGATTGACGAACTTGTTAGTGGAATAGAGATCCCCAACATGATTCGTCTGATTGAACAAATGCCTGGTGGTTTCCATGTATTCTGGGACTGGTGTTCATCCACACTTTCCCTATTCGACCAATACAAAGGAATGAGAGTTATCGCAGCACTCATATCTCGTGGTTTCAACCCTGAACCCATTCTAAAACTACGTAACATGATTTCTGAGTTGAACACTAGTATGCCCAAATTGGTGAACGGTTCTGTTAATGATGGAAATCTAGGTGGTAGATGGAACAGAATGTACTCTGGCGACTCAGACGAGTGGGAAACGCCGCACAATTCGGTTATGCCATTTGCAAGAGTAGACCTAGAGATTTGGCTTCACACCGATTTGGGACTAGAGTTCTTAGGCCTTGATAATCAAATCACTTACAATCAAATTCATCCAAGACACTTGCGTAGAAGGCATCTTGGAGAGAACGGAAAGATTCGTAACCTGCTGATTACCACACTTAGTGCTGCAAATACGGTGGGCCGAAACAATATAGCTGAAATCAAATTGACAAACCTAGCAGAGAGTTTGTACACCAATCCACTGATCAACACAGACCCGTTCTGTTGTGAGTTTACAGTTTACCATCTTGGCGTCTCTAGAGTGGCTACAAAGCCAATTATCAGAGCATTGATTGATGGCATCACAAGTATGCAAAATGATGCTTGGAAAAGGGCAGCCCTGTTAGTAGGAGTTGTTGATAGAACTAATTCATCACGTGCCCGAATGGCCCTCAAGAGATTAGCATCACACAAAGAATTCACAGCAGCCGAATCATCGAGAATCAATACCATTTCAATTTCTGGTAGGAAAGCATTCGGTACTAGTAAAGTGGCAAAGCCAGAATGGCCCTATCTAAAGAGCTGGCAAAAGGAATACGGAGAATAGGAGGAATAAACATGAACGTAACAAGCATAACAAAAGCAAAAGCGGTATTACAACACCAATTAGACATCCTTTGGGAAAACCCAGAGAAGGCACAAATGGTCCCACCATTGATGATATGGGGCCCACCTGGAATTGGTAAATCCACATTCATCCGCAATCTGTGTAAAGAGAACGGAATCGGATTTATCGATGTCAGACTTGCTCAAAGAGAGCCTGTCGATATCCGAGGACTTCCTGTTCCAAGAGACGATAAGCAAGGTATCGATTGGATTGTATCCTCTGAATGGCCAAGAGTTGGTGTTGAAGGTACCCCTGAAAAGGGAATTATTCTCTTTGATGAGATCACTGCTGCAGACAGTACCTTACAAGTTGCAGCCTACGAATTCATCTTGGACAGAAGACTTGGACAACTATACCAGGTTCCAGACGGATGGTACATAGTAGCAGCAGGGAACCGCACAGGAGACGCTGCAGTTGCCAGAACCATGTCAAGTGCTCTAGCAAATCGGTTCTGCCACCTTGAAGTTGGGGCTAACTCAGCCAGTTGGTTGAATTGGGCTCTAATCAATAACCTAGACCCTCGTGTTACTGGATTCATTCGTTACATGCCTCAGAAGTTGTTCTCTATGGAAGGCAACAAGGAGAGAGGTTGGCCTAGTCCGCGTAGCTGGGAAAGAGTCGCTATGGAATTGGAGTTAGCTAAGTCCAAGGGCCTAGATGATGATTTGATGCACATACTGGTTGAGGGATTAATTGGTGAAGGTGTTGCTGTAGAGTTCATGGCTTTCTTGCAATGGAGTGATAAAATCCCAGACATCAACAGGATGCTTGCTGGTGAAATCAAACCAACGATTCCTAAGAGGCCAGACCAACGATATGCGATGTTGTCCGCCATAGTCCACCACATGCGTCAACATGAAGAGCCTGAATCAATTCTCAATGGCTTCTTTGATGTCATGTTGAAGTTCCCTAATGATTGGGTGCAGTTGCTATACCATGACATCACTTTAGTCATGGATTCACAAGGAAACGATGATTTCTTGGAAGCATTGTTTGAACACCCTCTGCACGATGAATTGGAAAACAGAATCGTTGTGTTGAGGTGATTTAATGTCAGACATTAACGAAAAAGAAGTCAATTTCGCCCCGCCATCTTCAGAAGATGAAGCTGCTAAACTGAAGTCTTTGGAAGATTGGACTAACGACAGAATGAAGATTCTGGGTTGGCGTCCATTCATCGGAACTCTTGCGATGAATCTCGAGTTGATCCCAGTTGTTGACCACAGATGCCCTACAGCCTCTACTGACGGAAAGAGAGTATTCTTCAACCCTCATTTCCTTAACGATTTGACGGAAGAGGAGAGAATGACTATTCTGGCTCACGAAATCTGGCACTGTGGACTGTCGCATTTCGAGCGGGAGCATGGACGTATTGAGGACCATAGGATGTGGAATCACGCAATTGACCACGAGGTCAATGCATTACTCAAAGAAGATGGTTTCAAGATACCTCAAGGAGCGATTCTGTACGAGCCTTACAGAGGCGAATCTGCAGAGACGGTTTTCGAATTAATCAAAACTGGACAAATTGAAATGCGTGGTCAATGCCTAGACGATCATGGTAATTCAACGCCTGATGAAGATAAAACTCCAGGCAATGATGGCACTGATGGTTGGTCTACTATTGAGGTCGATGGTGATGGAAACATCACAGCACGGGTAGATTCTGATTTCAGACCTCGAAGAAGTGATGATGTATGGAAGGAATGGAAAAGCAAAATGATGGCTGCAGCTCAACAATGTGCAGATCGTGGCACAGATATGAGTAACTACAGCGGTCATCTAGATGACCTGTTTTCTTCTCGAATGCACTGGAAGGAAGTTCTGCGACAATTCCTAACACCGATGTTCAATAGTACTCGTAGATGGTTGCCACCAAATCGAAGGCACGTATACAAGAAGATGTACCTGCCATCACTAAGAAAGGAAAAACAACTGAACATTGTCATTGCAATTGATACTAGTGGTTCTACTACAGGAGACATCGTCAAGACATTCGTTAGTGAAGTGTATGCAATTCTGAACTCTTTCGGAGGATACCAATTGAGACTAATACAATGTGACATGGTGATTCATGAAGATGTCGTTTATGACATGGATAACCCCTTCATTCCCAAGGACTTCGTTCTAAAGGGTGGAGGCGGTACTGATTTCCACCCTGTTTTTGACCTAGTCAGTGATGGAGATGAAGAGCCTGAAGTCCTTCTTTTCCTAACAGATGGTTACGGCCAAGCGCCCAGTACAAGGCCAAATTACCCAGTAATTTGGGGAGTTATCGAAGGCGGGGTTAAACCTGCAAAATGGGGCGAGTCAATCGACATCAGCCTCGGGAATTAACAACAAAAACATCAGGTTAATAAGGGCCCAACGGTATGTTCCTTTGGTAGAGAAAGGGACAATCGTTCGAAGACGGTTTGTCGGGACTTTGGACCTTTTCTGGAACAATAAAAGATGGTGATATTATGGCACATATTAGTGAAAACAAAATCTGGAGAATCGCTGCTAGAATCGATGATGAGATTATCGTGAAACAGGCGGTAAGCGTTGAGAAAGCCACCCGTATGGCCAGAAACGCAGTTTGCCAAAGGCTGTGTGTCTCTACTGGAATGGAATACGAATTAGGATGGTGGAAAGGGCGCAGACATGAAGGACGAAGATCATTTGTTGACAACTTCATCGGCACACCTCTCTATGTGTTAATCGATGAAGAGTTCGATGCAGATCTCCACGAAATCCCGTATGAGGTTTACACTGTTGAACAAGTTCGCATGACCTTCAAGAAAATGACTCTAATGACCCCAGATAACATCGATGCCTGGGGCTATTTGCACTGGGGCTCAGGTGACAATGACAAGGTAATGCTGCTAGGTTCTAAGTTACCAATACCTCCCCACCTTTCACACACTAAAGGTTTCGAAGAAGAAGTCATTGCTCTCAGTGATGCTCAAGAGTGCTTAGACGCATGTCCGAGTTGCAATGGAGAGATCCCTTTTGGAACCATTGTCCTAGTCACAGAGCACTTCAGACTTGTACCGACCAATTGCTGTGGCAAGATGATATGGTTAACTGAAGAAGAGCAAGGTGACAATGAAGAGTGGGCGTGATAGTATGCGTGGAAGGAGGAATCGTAACATTGAATCAGAGCTCCAATCAATTCTGGACAATGGCGGGAATGTATGGGCGATTGGTGATGTGCATGGCCACGCTGATACCCTTGAAGCCCTACTAGAATCTTTGAATCTAGATTCCATGGATAGAGTAGTCCTACTCGGAGATCTAGTTGACAGAGGCCCGAAGTCTTGCGAAGTAATACGCATTGCTAGAGAGAATCCACAGATATTCTGCGTACTTGGTAAC
The DNA here is from genome assembly GCA_045568475.1 of Candidatus Poseidoniaceae archaeon. Classification (GTDB taxonomy): domain Archaea; phylum Thermoplasmatota; class Poseidoniia; order Poseidoniales; family Poseidoniaceae; genus MGIIa-K1. The sequence goes on from JBJLAY010000072.1 coordinate 9,498, forward strand.
CATGAAGAAATGATGCTCAAGCAATTTGATGTAGAAAATCTCGGTGTAATGACTCAGCAGCAAGCGGGCTGGTTTTACATTGGAGGAAGAGCTACTTCACTTTCTTACCTCGATGAATTCTCTGACTCGAATGGTACATTGAATGAATTCGATATGCGGATGAGAGTTGGAAAGGATTTGGCGTGGCTTGATGCACTTCCACATCACATCATATTGGATGATTTCAGATTAGTACATGCAGGATATTCGCCCTGGGATGGCGATCTCGACCTCCAGTCTACTGACACTCTGATGTGGGTACGTGGAGAGTTTCACAACTCTATCACACCTGTCGACGAGAAGCGAACTGTGATTTTTGGACATTCAACGATGCCCGGTTTTGGCCTAAAACAGTCTCAAATATGGCAATCTGAAGTTGAATTACTTAACTCAAGACCTGCAGCAATTGGTATCGACTCTTGCTGTTATGGAGGAGATGACCCTCAACTCACAGCATTCAATTTACAAACAGGAGACATAGTTAAGCAAAAACTTGTCAAAAGAAAACTAACAACATAAGGAGATGAAAATATGACAACATACAACATGAAAACAATACCAGCAACTGAAGAGAACTTGAAGCTAGAAGAAGATGTACATCCATTTGATGCGGATCTACCAAAGACGGTAGAGTTCAAACTACATCCAGTAATTGTGGATGGGATCTTAGGGGAAGCATGTGTAGGAACACTTGGAACATACAGTGAAAGAATCAGAATTAATCTGGCGGAAGAACATCCTGAATTGGGCACTGACTTCCAAACCAAGTACTACATTTTCACCGAACCGGGTAAGGTTTCTTGGGGCCACCACGGTGCTACTTTCGAGATAAAATTAGTAGTTTAACAACATGGACGAAATTGGTGGCAAACTTGATGTAGCATTGCATAATCCATTTACCGTAGACTAGGAAGTGAATGTATGGATTGCGTATATTGTTTAGAAGGTAAGGCTCATGCATGCCTAGAAAACAATATTCTCACTGAAGAGATGGTTGATTTTGGAATTACTCACAAATTTATCCAATCTGATCCAAAAGTGGAAGAACAACGCTGGCCATACTGGGGATCGTCCCACCAATATGACAAAGATGTAGAGAAATGGGGCAAGACTGAAATTAAAATTTCGAGTTTTGAACAATCTGGCATCACACATTATTTTGGAATTATCCCCCTAGGTATCGCAGATGCAGTATGCAAGGTTCCCGCATTACCTGCTGCCGCCGATACTCTAGAAATTTGTAAAAGATCTATTGAAAATGACGTAACAGATCAATATCAGAGACCGTTACAATTCAGACGGCTGGGCAATCTCAACTCATATCTCAGTGGTGAACCGACTATTGTTAACCCAATTATATTGGACATCCCCAAAGAGTCGGTTGAAAATGGTTCGATAAAAATTGAGAAAAATAAGTTGTTGATTGACCTACAATGTATTGATTTTTTCAAAAAGAATCTCAAAGATGTTGAAGGAGGCCAAAGAGAAGATTACAGGCCTTTACATTTAGTTGATGGTCAGCATCGAGTACGCTCTTCGAGACTAGAAACAAACGCACTGTCTCTTAATATCCCGTTCGTTCTTGTTGGAGATAATTACGAAGGAGGAGGAGGAAGAATTTTCGCTGAAATCAATGTTCAAAATGAGGATTTAAACCCCTTGCATAAGTTGCATTTAAGGTACGTATTATCATTATCAAGCCACAAGCCAGAAAATGATTTTGGGCCAGTTTCAGAATGTTTCTTGGACGATCCTCTTGATGAAGATACAGAAGACTACAACATCATGAAAAACCGATTTGCTAACCGTGTTGCTTATCGAATCGGTGCGAAAATATGCTCAAATAAATTGAGTCCATTATACAAGCTGATTCAATATTATGGAGAGGCTAAGGGTACGGCTATTAGTGCTGGAAAGTGGGTGTCAATCTGTAGTCAATGGGCTACTCAGAATATTAATCTCGCATCGAATGAAGATTTTTTCATAAAGGTAGTAACTTCATATTTTGAAGCATGGGAAAGTACAGCAAATTTTGATCCAGTTACAAACCAAAGGTATGACGATTGTGAAGAAAACAATAGGTGGGGGTCATTTGTTAACAAAATAACTGGCCGTCAAAATCAAACTATTTTGTTTAACGATGTATGGTTTGAATCTATAATGGAATTATTTCCACAGTGTTTCAAAATATCGAAAATAAATGAATCTCACAATCCATCCCAAATGGTGGAAATTTTCTCTGAAATTCTGAAACCATGTCAGCCAATTGATGGGACTGATCTTGATGCTTGGGACGAGATGAAAAATGCCTCGGGTAGGTATGAACCCAAACACCTACACATTTACTGGTGGATGAGTTGGGCTATAAATGACTATTATAGAACGGGCAATCTTGCTAAACCAGAAGATGCATGGAATATTTCAGATAGTAAAGCAGAGATTCCTTCTGTGGCAGGAAAGGGTTTCTTTTCGCCAGTTAATCGTGAGTTATTCACAGGTGTTCTTGAAGTAAAAAATGTACCGTTGTTCGGCAATGAGATTGAAGGAATGTCAATTAAAGTAACCGCTGAAGCATTCGCAAATGAATCGATGCCAAAAGAAATTAAATTTACATGCTTCCCCCCCAATACTACAGTTTTCAATAACCCTCCAAGGCAGAAAAGTACCAATGTTAGACCTACTGTAAAAAGAATTGGAATAAATCAACGTTGGGAATTGTTTGGTAAGAAATCATTCCCTGTAGGGTATGTAAAAATTGAAGTTCGTTCTGGAAATCTTTTCAACCAAGGTTCTACAGATGAAATATTCTCTCAGATCTATACGCTGGAAGAATTAAGAAAATTTGATGGTTTCAAAACAATGTTATCAAACATTAAACCAAATCTGAATCTTCATTTAGAAAAGCATTACAAAGAAATTGAAACCGAAAATAATTCGAATACTACCCACCTGGTTTTCGACCCCGAAGAAGATGAGGAGAGGAGTTCACCAGCTCCAATTGTCAACACAAATGATGGTGACTCTCCAGGAAGCAGTGCTGCTATATCCGAAGAGGATGATGAAGATGAATGGCTTGAGACTGAAGAAATGTATTCCGGGCCGCCCAGCAGAAACAGCTACTCTACTACAAAAAGTGATCACAAGTGGAGAAATGAAGCATATCCAT
>JBJLAY010000073.1:0-41577 GCA_045568475.1 Candidatus Poseidoniaceae archaeon
GCAAAACCTCCAAACTGTATCTCCGCCATCGGCCTTAATCCAGAAAGTGCTGCACCTGTTGCTGAATGGATAATTACTGCCTCACACAAAGGCATGTCTAGTAACTTATCTTGGTGACCATTGGCTTTCAATGGAATATTCATACCGAATGCACCAGCAACTTCCATATCTTCACCCATGAAGATTGTCGAATCTCCATAGTGTTCCGCTATATCACACATTGCTTGTTGGATAGCGCGTGAATAAGTCCAGCCTCCACTTTCAGCATACTCTAGTAAGCACTCGCCAACATCGAGTACCGCGGGCGATTCGCCAAGTATTGAGGCTCCACTCAACCTCGCTAAATGATCCTCATGTGTATCTGCATCATGTAATGATGTGATTCCTTTGGTAACTGTTTCAGGATTAGCCCAACCCATCTGTTCCACATGTTCTCTAGCAGAATCTACAAGTTCCTTTTCTTCGGCTTCCATAACAGATAGCTCTTCTTCTGTAATTCCAAGAGATAGTAGTAGGGAGCGATGAGTGGGTAGAGGATCTTTAGCTTCCCAATAAGATAGCAAATCACGGTCTACATATCCAGGAGGAGTACCTGACTGGGCACCCAGATAAAGATCATCGTGGTGGTGAGCATGCCCACATCCACGCATAGTTTCCACATGAATCAAAGTAGGGCCGCCTCCATTCAGAGCAAACTCCCTGGCACATGCTACAGAAGCATGCCAAGATGCAGGATCTGAACCATCTACTGTCCAAGATGGCATTCCCATTGCGACGGCTTTGTCTGCCCATAACTCAACATTAGATTGATTCACAGGAGGAGTGTCTAACGCTATTTGGTTATTCTGAAGGATATACGATATTGGTAGGCCTCTAGTTGCTGCTAAATTGATTGCTTCCCACCATTCTCCAGATGACGAAGAGCCTTCACCGATACATGCAAGGTGGAAACGGTCCTCTTCTTTCTTCCAAGAAGAAAGTGCCATGCCAGTCATTGTTACGGTAGCGATTGGGAGAGGAGCTGTTGGCGGTAAGACTCCTCTATGGAAGCATCCTACATGCAAATCTCTTCCGCCAGCGCCCTCAATTCCACCGTTCATTACTGAATCCACCTTACCCATTTGAGCAGTCATAATGTCAGCAGGAGTGTCTCCCATAGCCATACATAGCCCAATATCTCTGATCATTGGAGCAACATAATCTCCACCATACTCTGAACCAGGTAAATTTTCACTTTCTCTCTTGAGAGCGGTTGCTGCTGCAACACAAGCCTCTTGCCATGTGGAACGGAAACCCTTGCCGCCAAATTTGTCGCCGTCAGGAGTATCCATACCTTCTGCGAATATTTCTTTGAGATGGGAATCAAGACCTCTAGTCCTAGTCATCATTCGTTGCCATTCCATCCTCATATCAATTGTAACTGACATGTAGTGGGCTAAACGACGTAAGCAAAGCGTTATGTCGATTATGAATCGATCTGCTCTTCTACCAAGATGAAGTTCTGTGTCTCTACGAGGTATGATTTCGCCCTCACCTAGTCCCTTCACCTTGAGTCTGCCAGAGAGTCCCTGTCTCAAAGCATCAGTAAAACGGTTTGAAAAATCGTGCCAAGATTCGCCATCGTATGATTTTTCATCTCGATGAACGAAGTCCCATACCGCTGCAACAAGTTGCAAATGACCATCATGTCTCTCAGCAGTAAATCGAAGTAACTCGTTCTTTGCAGCGTCTGCTGGTAGTGAGTTAACAAACTGCAACTTCGATTTAGGAGCCCAGTCTTTACCACGAATCGTCGGCAATTGTCCTTGAGCCATGGTCCATCCCAACCATCCGAGCAGGCTTTTTCTTATCAGCCATGCCATTAGTCGAAATCACTCAGATTCCAAGCGTTTTGACATTTCAGAGTTGTAACATTCATCCAATAACTGGCGATTGGTTAGCGTGATAACCAATCCAATAAACATTGGAATTGCAAGAATACCAAGCGTGATACCCCAGGAGTTGGTATAATCGAAAACTGGACCGATAACCATTGGTCCGACGATTGTTCCTGCGGCCCATGCGGTTCCAAATGCGCCGAATGCAAGACCCGCTCCACCCTTGCCGTATACCTGACTGGTAGCAGTATCAACCATCGGAAGCATAGGGACTTGAGCTGCTGAAATTGCGAATTGGAAAATTCCTAGAATTACGATGATACAGTACGCTGCTAATGTTGTATCACTGATTGAATGTGCGACATAACCGGCCGCAAGCATTGCGACGGTAACAACATACCATCCGATTGTCATGTAACGAACTGGGCCATTTTTATCGACCAGAGCACCCCACATCCAGCCTCCTATACCTTGAGCCACAACCATTACCAACAATACAGCACCAATCCATGCTGCATTCAGCCCTAGGTTGTCTTCCAAGAATAGTGGAATCCCGGCTTCTAGAGCACCTGTTGCCAATGTAGTCATCATCACTAGTAAACCGATTCGGAATAGTACCGGGTTTCGAATGAAAACCATTAGTGGAACTGAACCTTGAGCTGGCTCACCACCTTGTCCTAATTCTCTAGTTGTAACATAAACTAATGGAATGATCAATGCCGTGATTACCGATAGTCCAATGAATGCATATTGAGGTCCTATAGTGTAAGAAACACCACCAATTACTGGACCTAAGAGTCCACCAATCGTCGCCATAGCGATTAATTTCCCTGAAATCTCACCAAACTTAGTTGGCCAAATATCGCTGGCTGCTGCAAATCCTGCTGTCAAAATTGCTGCACCTGAAGCACCATGAATTAATCTTGCAATTGCTAAAACATAAAACCCATCCATGAAAGTTACCTTCATTGCTGCAAGATAGAGTAAGGCTGAGAATGTAAGTGCAACTAGAGAGAAAAGAATTGTTCTTCCAGCCCCTAACCGGTCAGTCAGTCTTCCGGTTTTTGGACCTAACAAGAATAACGGAACAGCCCATAAGGAGACTAGAGCTGTTGCTTGGGTATTGGATAACACGAATTCTTCTTTCCAAGAAGGTAGAATTGGTACTATGAACGCATAGCCCAGGAAATCAACCATGAAAGCACAGGCTAAAGCCCAGAATGCCCACTTTTTATCTGATTCTTTCATTCCTCTTCCTCTCCATCCGGAAGTGAAGATAGTACATCTCCAAGCATTTCTGTAATATCTTCAACTCGTGTTCTCAATGTTATGTCAGTCACATTGCCTGGCTTTCCAATATCCCACATTAATTCATGAGCTGTTTCAGTAACAAGTCGGGTGAATTCTAGAACTGCAGGGTCTATTACAACCTGATTAATATCTGGAATTATTGAGACTAAGTCCGGCTTTTCATCGAGGATACCGTCCATTTTTCTCTCGATTTCTTCCGCTAACCCATCTGCTTGGTTTTGGAGGATTTCCTCCATTGAACTTCCAGTTGCTTTACTCTTAGCAGATTTTGAGCCTAACTTAGAACTTTTTTTGCCAGACGGTAATGTGCTGCCAACGACATTTTGCACTGATTGACTTCCTTCCTGGTCAAGATCTTTGACTATATTATTCAAAGCAATTCGAAGCATGTTAGACATTAATGAGGGATCTAATTCCTCCTCAACTTCAATTCCTTCTTCTCCTAATTGAGTCAAAATCTCATTTATGAAATCAACATTAATTTTCTCTGGAGTCACTATTCCTTTCAGCATAGGTAGTGCCCATTGACCATCATTCATGACCATCGAGACATCGAATGTTCCCCCACCACCTTTCCCAGTAACATTTGACACATCAGCAGGTGGTGGAACGAATTGCTTCTTGGAATGCTTATCCAATTGCGCAAGTAAACGGTTCATGTCTACTGGCTTATTTATGACTTCATTTACTCCAGCTCTCGCAGCGGAGATAAGATATTCACTAGAAGAATCACGAGATAGAATTACGATTCTACACTTGAATGCAAATTCTGGATCAGACATTAATCTCTGAGACGCATCAATCGCATCACCAACTTTCCATTCCCCATCGATAAGAACAATTTCTGGCATGGTCGCCAGTGCGGTTCCCTCTGCCTGTCTAAGCGTTCCAGCCCTCGTAATATCGTACCCTGCACGTTCCAAAGTACTGGCGAGTAGATTGCGCCGACCTTCGTTCTCGTCGGCTACGATGAGTTTCGGCACATCCCACTGGCTAGCAATGAACACCTTGAAGGTTGACCCATCGCAAGTAGAATTCAGCCTTGTATGATACCTTCTGGATTAATTTCGGCCCATTCGAGGATTCCGCCTGAAAGATTGTACATCTTGGCCGAATCATATCCTGCTTCGATTAGTTGAATTATTGCTAACTGGGAACGCATTCCACTCCTGCAGTGAACCAATACATCTGCGTCTTTAGGAATACGACTAATCGCAGAAAGTATCTCGTCGTGAGGGCAGATGTCGACTGATTTCTCGATTCGTGCCTGCTCCCATTCTGCCTGAGACCTCACGTCTATGAAATAAGGCGCCCACCCCTCGTTCATCTTAGCCAATGCCTTTGCGGAGTCTATTGAATGAAACATTGATTCCAACGGAGTCGGGTTTGACTCTTCAACCTGTTCACTGGCATTATTACCAAATTTCAAGACCCTTTGTTCCGATTGAAGCGAATCATAAATTAGTAAATTACCTGAAAGAATATTCCCTATCCCAAGAATTATTTTGATTACTTCTGTTGCTTGGAGGCTTCCAATAAGTCCTGGAAGAACACCCAAAACTCCAGCTTCTGAACAGGAAGGAATCAAATCTTCAGGAGGGGCATCAGGGAACAGATCCCGGTACCTTGGCCCACCATTATAATTGAATACTGAGACCTGTCCCTCAAATCTATATATCGAGCCATATACCCACGTAATACCCATTTTCAAGCATGTGTCATCAATCAAATACCTAGTAGGAATATTGTCTGTGCCATCGACGACAATATCGTGATTTTGGAATAATTCTTCAGCGTTATTTTCATCTAACCTAACCACTCTAGAGTCAACTGAAATATTTGGGTCCAGATCTTTTACAAATCTCTTGGCGGAATCCGCTTTTGGAATTCCGATATCTGAACTTCGGTGTATCACTTGTCTCTGTAAGTTTGAAATTTCAACTACATCATCGTCCACGATTGTAAGGTGGCCAACACCTGCAGCAGCGAGGTATTGGATTACAGGGCTCCCTAGCCCTCCAGCGCCAACACACAGTACTCGGGATTCAGAAATCATTCTTTGGCCATCTGCTCCTACTTGTGGAAGCAAAATATGACGAGAGTGACGGCCAATATCAACCATTATGATTGCCTCAATGTTCGTTCTCTTCTAACCAACGCTCACAATCGATTGCAGCTTGACATCCTAGTCCTGCTGCAGTGATAGCTTGCTTGTATCTTGTATCTACAACATCTCCTGCTGCGAAAACACCTGGAACATTTGTCATGGTGTGCTCACGGTGAATAAGATAGCCTTCTTCATCAGTCTCTAATTGACCTTCTAAGAACCCGGTAATTGGGGTGTGACCTATTGCAATGAATGCACCAGTTACTGCAATTTCTTCAGTTGAACCATCTCTTGGATCTTCCAATACAGCACCTGTCAATCCAGAATCATCCGAAAGCCACTTCTTTACTTGGCGGAATGTTTTGATTTCTATTTTCTCATGATTAGCTGCACGATCGTACATAACTTGTGATGCCCGGAATACATCTCTTCGATGGACTAGAGTTACCTTGGATGCAAATCGGGTCAAGAAAGTCGCTTCCTCCATTGCGGAATCCCCTCCACCTACAACCATAATTTCTTGCTCACGGAAGAATGCACCGTCACATGTAGCACAAGTCGAGATTCCTCTTCCCTTCTGCTCTTCTTCGCCTTCAACACCAAGCCAAATTGATTCTGCTCCTGTTGAGATGATTATTGCATGAGTTAGATGCTCCTCGCCTTCGGAATATACTTTGAATGGACGCTCAGATAAGTCAACCCTGTCGACATTACGGTCTTGAACTTCTAGACCAAATCGTTCTGCTTGCTCTCTTAGTTCCATCATCATTTCTGGACCACCTATGCCTTTAGGATAGCCAGGGAAATTTTCAACATCACTTGTTAGCATTAATTGCCCACCAGACATGTATCCTCCGAACATAAGAGGTTCAAGCATTGCGCGTGCAGTATAGAGTCCTGCAGTGTATCCTGCGGGTCCACTTCCGATGATTATCACATTGCGAATGTTGTCGCCCATGAGTCCTACCAAGGGAATACCATCCTTGAACATTGTCTCTCAACATTGATGAATAAACTGCCTTTCCCGAGGTCATGGACGTATTTTCCCACTGGCTATGGGGCATGGCATTAACACGTGGAAAGGTTTCTTGGAAAGTTAGTGGTCCAATGGGAGTTTTACCTGATCTGATGGCTTTTGTTCCATCCACTATTTACGGTTTAATTTACGGAATTGAAAGAGTAGATGTTGATACTGCAGTCACATCTGACCTACCAGTTGCATGGTCTATTTACCAATGGACTCACTCGTTGACAATAGTTCTCATACTATTCCTAACAGCATGGTATATCTTGAAATCTAAGGAACATGAGAATCCAAAATACATGGCGTGGATGTTTGTTCTGCCATGGTTTTTCCATATTCTAATTGATATCCCTGGCCATACGATAGATTTCTTCCCGACTCCATTCCTTCATCCATTTAGTGACTTCATGTTCGATGGAGTAAGATGGAGCACGTGGTGGTTCTTTTGGCCACAAGTAATCATACTGGGATCAGTATGGTGGTACATTCTCAAGAGAGAAAAGGCTCAGAGCATCGAAGAAATGGCAGAAACTGCGGCTCTAGCATGAGGCTCTATTCGAGGCTCGATGTGCTTAGGTTCAGCACCAGGGCCGATTATACCTAAGCCGATTGGTAGGCCTGAACTCAGTTGTAGTTCGATGATTGATTTGATTACTGCTTGGCCCATTGCAAGTCCATGTTTAGTACTACCTTTCTCAATAATTCCCAAGCATGCTGCACCTACAATTCCTCCATTTTCAATAAGGCGTGATAGTGCTAATGGTACTTCCATTGCACCAGGAACCCAAACAACTTCTGTCACGTTTAGGGCTTCTTTACTTGCTTGATCATGAGCAAATCCGAGCATCTTTTCCATCTCTTCTTTGTGGAAACTGCCACATACAATTGCTATGTTTTTCATACTCTCTCCTCCAAAACTCTCTCAACTGTTGACACGATTGTTTGTGTCATTGAATCTACCTCAATATTGACATGTTCACCGAGTTGTTTCCCTCCGATTGTTGTCAATTTAATTGTCTCGGGAATCAAATGTAGAGCGAATCCTCCCTCGTCTACCTCTCCGATTGTCAGAGAGATTCCATCGATTGCAATGTACCCTTTTTGCTGTACAAACTTTAGAATGTCATCTGGGCAATCGATTAGCAAGTCTAAGTGATCATTTCCCAAGGAGCGCTCTATAATCTCCCCTACACCCATTATGTGTCCAGAAAGCAAGTGGCCTCCTAGTTCATCTCCCATTTTCAAAGCTCTTTCAAGATTAACCCAATTACCAACAATCTTCTCACCCAGGGTGGTTAAGGAGAGAGTTTCGGGTATTACATCGAAAGATATGTGTTGGCCGTTAATATCGACAACTGTCAAACAGACTCCGTCAACTGAAACTGAGGCGCCTTCCTCAAGACCTTCAGTTGAAACCATTGCGAAATCAATAACGATTCTGATTACATCGCTACCTTCAAGTTCAGTGATTCGACCAGTACCCGCAACTATACCGGTGAACATTATTGCTCCTCCTTTTGATCTTTTGTTGATGACAGTTCCAAAATTCTAGCGATAATCTTTCTAGTTCCATCCAAATCATCTGACAACCCTTCGACTCTAACCACTTTGATGTGGCCCAAACCTCTAGACTCGAGCGAACTTCTAATCCTCTCTTCAGCATGCTCTTGGTCGTATCCAAGAGCGATAATATCTGGTTTTACCTCTGGTAGAATGTCGAAAATTGGAACGTCAGGAGGATTACCAATAACTGCTCTATCTACCGGTTTTAATCCTTCAACCATTCTTCTACGCAATTCTTGTCCGGTAACAGGTTCGTGCTTCCTTTTGCGAACTGTGTCGTCGTGAGCGACCACTACAACAAGATAATCTCCCAAAGATTTGGCTTGCTCCATGTAGTGTAGATGACCTGCATGAAGAAGGTCGAATACGCCTACTGCCAAAACTCGTGTCATGTCAAATCCTCCTAATCTGAATAATTGTATTAAAGGCCTAAAGCACCCATCAATTCCTTCCCGGTTAGGAAAGGTATTCCTCTTTCATTCGCCCAAACTCTAGCATCATCAACTGGTAATGCTAGGTCACCGTCAGGTTGTAGCATCTCAGCCCCTATTACAACTGGAGTCATTCCTGCAAGCCTTGCCAACCCAACTGCGAGTTCGGTGTGGCCTTGTCTACGTGAAAGGCCACCTTCTGATTCACGGCATACCGGAATGTGCCCAGGAGTACGGAACTCTTTGCCCAACATCTCAAGAGCATTATCGCCTTCAGATAATTCAGAATATAATTCTGCAAATCTACGAGTGGTCAATGCTCTGTCTCTATCAGTAATGCCAGTGAAAGTATCTCTGTGGTTTATGGAGAGGGTAAATGCGCTTCTGGCATCGTATTGCAAATCATCTGTCTGCAATTCTTTCAGGACTGGATAATCACTCATAAGTCTCTCATCCATGTGTAAGTCTTGTAAAAAAGGGAGTGAAAATCGTTCTCCGACTTCATGTCCGATTGCAAGGAACAAAAGTCCTCCACAGTCAAACCTCAACTGGCGCATTGTCGCTGCTTCTGCAGATTGTCCTGGAAATAACAGATCTGTTTCGCCTTCTCGATTCTCAGCATCGAATAAACAGACTGGTTTTCCAGCGCGGAAAGCGTCAACGGCGGCCTCCACATGCGGCTCCATATTATCTCCGGCTCGGTTCTCTCAAATGAAACCAACCCCCCAAAAACCCACACTATCTGAGTGCGCTTCACGGAAAGGGGTTAACATAGGACAGCCCTTCCGCCTGTTCTGCGGGGAGTGGGAACATGCCAGTAAAATTAGGTCCAGCCGGAGTTCCACTATCTTGTAAAGGGCGAACAATCGTCGAAGGAATGGACGATATTATCTCTCTTGGATTAGAGACTATGGAAGTACAAACTGTGCGCATGGTAGCCCCTCAGCACTTTGAACAGTACTGGCAAGCAGGAGTACTCGCACACAAAACTGGATTCGAAATGAACATCCACGGACCGTACTATTCTGAGCTCCTCGGCGACCGCCTTCAACGCAACCGAAGTCTTGCAAAAATCGAAGCGGCCTTACAGGCGGCGAAGACAATCAACGCTAGACATGTTACTCTACATGCTGGGCACTATGGCGACATGAGTCGTGGCCAGGCTGCTAACGAACAAGTTGCTAGTGTTTTCAAAGGAATTGTTCAAAGAATTCATGACATTTGGAACGATGATGAAGAGATCTATCCTGTATTCCCTTGGCTGAAAGAAGGGACACCAGCAAAGATTGGTGTTGAAACCAGTGGCCGCCAAGAATTGTGGGGTAGTCTGGAAGAAGTTCTGGAAGTTGTAAATCACGTTGAAGGAACTATTCCAGTTCTGAACCTTGCACATATACACGCAAGAGGGCATGGAAGACTTCGTACTTCAGAAGACTATGGAGAATTGTTCGACCAGGTCAGAGAAACAATCGGTACCAAAGAATTCTACTGCCACTTCTCAGGAGTAGAGCACCGTATGGGTAATGCAATGCATTATACTCAAATTAAGAAATCAGATTTGAATTTCGAACCACTCGCAGAATTCATCATCGAAGATGGTGCATGGCTAGATATGACTTTGATTTCCGATTCGCCATTGCTAGAACACGATGCGATGTATATGGTACAGAATATCGATAGAGCACGCCATAGGCAACTTGAGAGAAAGGCTCGTGAGGACAGGCGCAAGGCTTTGGCCGCACAAGCAAATATTACTCCTGAAGAGATGGCAGCAAGAGAAGCTGAAGTCGCTGCTGCAAGAGCAAAGGATGCACTCGCAAATGTTCAGCCTGCACCTCAGCCTGAGAAGAAGGAAGAGCCTGTGGAAGAGAAAGCCGCTGAAACTAAGAAGAAAGCTCCAGCAAAGAAAGCGGCAAAGAAAGAAGAAGATAACGACGACCTTTTCGCTGTAGAAGAGGAAGATGACGATCTATTCTGAGCATAACTGAGTTTGATAGTATGGCATTGCCGATACTCTATTCATTTCGAAGGTGCCCATACGCAATGCGTGCTAGGATGGCAATAGTTCGAACTAATTTCGAAGTTGAACATCGTGAAGTTATTCTTCGAGACAGACCAGAACACATGATGGAAATTTCTCCTAAAGGCACTGTTCCAGTATTATTGCTGGAGGACGGAACTGTGATAGAAGAAAGTCTGGAGATTATGGAATATGTTCAATCCTGGGAACTAACAACAATGGAAAGAGAATGGGTAAATCGCAATGATGATGAATTCAAATTCCACCTTGATAGATACAAGTATCCTAACCGATACGAAGATGTTGACAAGATTCACCACAGAGAACAGGCCAGTCGTTTCATCCGTGATTTAGATGCAGATATACCAAATGGAAACTTGAGTGATGCGATTTTCCCGTTCATCAGACAATTCGCTAATCATGACAGAGAATGGTTTGATTCACAAGATTGGAAAAACGTCCATGAATGGTTAGAAAGTAATTTGTCAAGTGATGAATTCAAGATTTGTATGACAAAGTATCCTCAATGGTTTCCAGTAGAATAAAATCGAATTTGGTTTTGTAAGAAGACATCTAAAATTAACTTCTAAGAGCCTTTGATAGGGAAATCCCCTAAAGGTGATTGATGAGCCACGAGACATTATGGCTCACATTGCAGTGCTTGGATTGGGGAATTGGGGAAGCGCAATTGCACGATTATGGCTACTTGATGGTCACAAAGTGAAGGGATGGACTGTCGAACAAGAAGTCTATGAGTCAATAACCATGGAAAGTATGAATCACAAATACTTGCCAGATCATTCATTAGATGGACTTGAAGCGACAATGCATGTTGAAGAAGCATTAGAAGGAAGTGAAATTATTGTCTTGGCTTTACCATCTTCAGTAATATTGAGTGTTGTTGAAGACATTATCGGCCATCTACGACCAGGACATGTATTATTGGACCTTGCAAAAGGTTTGGCGCCAGGAAAGCGATTGATTAGTGAAGCTATTCATCAAATGTTAGATGAAAAAAATATGCATAATCCTCTGGCTGTACTTACTGGGCCAACAATCGCTCCGGAAGCAGCAGGTGGTGTCATGACTACGGCATTGGTGGCGAGTGAGGACATGTCTGTTGCAGAAAGGTTGGCATCGACACTAACCACGCCTACATTCATTCTTCATGCTGCATCAGATCCTGTTGGTGCTGAGTTGTGGGGTGCTTTCAAGAATGTTGTAGCTCTAGCATGCGGCCTAGTCGATGGACTGAAGCAAAACGGAAGTTTAGGTGGTGACAACCTCAAGGCTGCGATATTCAATGCAGGTTTCAGAGAAGGTTGCTTACTCTTACCTCAACTTGGAGCAAGAGCAGAGGTTGCATTCGGACCTGCTGGATTAGGTGACCTATACGTAACAGCAACATCTCCACACGGAAGAAACCGAAGAATGGGTGAAAAACTGGGAAGTGGACTAACTCTCGAACAAGCGCTTGAAGAGATGGTTATGGTTGCTGAAGGAGTACGCGCTGCTAGAATGTTTAGAGACAGAGCGATTGATTTGGGAATAGACATTCCATTCGTTAAAGCATTGAACACACTACTAGACAACTACATCGATGCAGAAGAATGTTGCAGAAGAATGGTTGCTCTTTCCTGATGGTAGCCTTGATGTGCTGCGACACTCTGGGCGTGTTATGTCAGACCTAACCGAATTCGAATTGCGCCTTTTTGAGTGGATAAGACAGTCCGACTTTGAAACAGTTGCATGGTCAAGCAAAGCTGCGGCTAAATCATTCAAATGCAAAGAAGACCAAATCTACGAGGGTGTTGCGTCTCTAACCAAAAAATTGCCAAGTAGGATTCAAATTTATTACGAAGACGGTAATGTTCACATTGCTGCAGATTAAGCATGTCAAGAGATACTCTTCTCATCGATGGGGTTTGTGGCCTATGCACCCGTACTGGGAAATTTATTTCAAATCGTCAATCGAAATATCTTGACATTATTGAACAGGAATCGGAAATAGGCATTGATTTATTGCGCTCTCATTCAATAGATGTTGACTCGTTAGTATTGATAAGGAAAAATATACCTTATATTCGATCAGCAGCGGCAATACGTTGTCTGCTTTACATGCGATGGAACTGGAGATGGCTATACCCAATTTTATGGGTTGTCCCATTACCGATTAGGGATTTAGCATACATTGTAATTTCCAAATTAAGAAAGTAAAGCCAAATTTCTTTACTCTGATTCATCGGATGATTTTCCAGAGAACCTACCTTTTGAGAATTTATGATAGTAATCGGCAGCTGCACCTGCTGGAAGCAAGACTGTCCACCATTTAGGTCGTTTGACATCTCCTTCTTCTGTGACAAATGAACGTATGAACATCGAAATTAAATCAATAATTACAACCACAACAAATACTACAATCAAAAGAGCAAAGGCTCGGTCATATGCGAATGGAGGATTAATGTAATTGTCAATATACATTCCAATTCCACCAGCGCCAACCAAACCAAGTACTGTACCATGCCTAACATTATATTCAAACATGAATAGCAGTTGACTTAGTAAGTGGTTACTTGATTCAGGTATAACAACATGGACTAATCTCTCAGAATGAGTTAATCCCATAGCCATCGCAGATTCTAATGGAGCATTGGGAATTCCTTCCATCGCTTCATATTGCAGCTTACCAAGATAACCAATTGTGTACAAAGTCATTGCTAAAATCCCTGGAAGTGGTCCAAAGCCAAGAGCTATTGCGAATAGTAGTGCCCAGATAATACTCGGTAGACTTCTAAGGCCAGCCAATAATACCCTGGCAGGTATTGCAACTGGCAACGGTGTCAAGTTACCTGCGGCTAAAGAAGCCAAAGGAACTGCAAAAATGAATCCGATAAGGGTTGAAATAAACGCCATTTTGATTGTTACTACCATGCCAGTCCAAGCTTTTGAGCAAAATAATTCAATGTCTTCATTACAAATATCTCCATTCGGTTTGTGAAGTGAACCGTCTGCCCATTCTTCTGCCTCCAAAACGGACCAATCTGGCGGCCAAAGATCCTCAGTGAAGAATACCTCTAACTTTTCTGGAGCACTCTCTACTTGACTCCAATCCTCAACTAGGTCATCTAGTGATAACCATGCCAATAGCAGAAGAGTAAATCCAACAATAACCAATTTCTTATTGATTGGAATCACCTTCCTCGATTAGTTCATTTCCCTTTATTCTCCAAATCCTATCTGCCATTTCAATAGCTCTTTCTTCATGGTGTTCAACCATGATTAAAGTGGCTCCTATTTCATTTACTACCTTTTGAGTGGCATTAATTATAGATTTTACATTGTCCTTGTCTAACTCGCCTAAGAACTCATCTGCGAGAATAATTTTTGGCTTCTGAGTAAGAGTCCGGGCAATTGCAACTCTACGCTGCTGGCCCCCAGATAATATTCTGACTGGCTCATCTGCTAAGTCCATGATGTTTAGAGATTCCATAGCAGAATCTACATCATTTTTCAACTCCCTCGGTAGTGGAAGCAGAGCAGGATACCATTTTGAACAACGAGATCTCGCACCTATCGAAATATTACTCCTAACCGTTGAGTGACGTACTAAACCTAACCTCTGAGGGATATATCCAATTACACTCCTATCGGGATAACCATGAGAGATTGTACCAGAAAGTGGCCTTATCAGACCTGCTATCGTTCGAAGTAAAGTTGTCTTACCAATTCCAGATGGACCCAAAATGGCTATCGATTCACCGGGCATTATCTTCTTGTTGATATTAGAGATCAAAGGCTGGTTATATCCCACTGACAAATCTTGTAAAACAAGTGCTTGCGAGTCATCTTCTTGTGTAGATTCTACACTTTCAGAAGAACCGCCTTCACCTGTCAAGCAATCATCCCCAGTGCCTGCGCAGAATTATTCTATTTAGTAGAGACAGTTCAGTTCTGCTCAGATTGTTCAGCATCTGTTATACCATATTTATCTGAAGAATGGTAATATTCCGATAGCCCAGGTATTGAACCTAGAAGATCAGAATAGCTTCCAAGATGATTCTGACTGTTTCCAGCAACTAGTTTGTATCCCTTGGATGTAACAGTGGAAATTATCTCTCCGCCACATTGATTCATTGGGATATCTGCAACTTGGTGAGTCACTACATTGTAGCATCCTGTGTAATTTTGTCCACCCATAGGGTAATCTTCAATCCACATTTCGTCACTCCAACTTAGCATTGCGTTCAGAATAGCATTTCTTGTGTGTATATCCAATAGTTCTGGGTTGTACATTACAGGGTGGCTAGGAGACTGGCCAAAGGATGGCAATTGCACATATTGATCCATTTCTAAGCACCATGCTTCATTGTTAGAAGAATTTTCATCGCCACAGTACTTTTCAGGAGTACTGAAATCATCACCCTTTGCAAAAGCAACATCTCCATAACCAGAGCTCAGACACTCAATCGCCCCGGCATATCCAGAGTATAATGCTCCAGAATCAGGGATTGATGCTGCATTTCCGTTTCCTTGTGAACCATCAAAGTGTTCATCGATAGTTGTTCTCAGGGAATTAATGTCACTAGCATCACCTACCGGAGTTACGTAACCATTCTTGATTAGGTAACCCATTGGCATTAGCATTCCTGCTGATTTTAACCAACCAGTGTGGCATGAAGTCTTGCCTTCTAGAAGTGCGAAAGGATCTGTAGAATCATCGCCATCAAGGTGCGCATCTGCAATATCCGAACCATTCAGCACCCATGCAGAAGCATTGTAATGCGTATCGCCTTCAGAAGTTGTAGTTTCAACAGCTAGCACAGACAGACCGTACTGTTTCCAACCAATCCATGCTGGACCACCTTCCATGAAACCAATATCTGCATTTCCAAACCTAAGTGCTTGGATGATCATTCCTTCCGAAGAAACATCGTACAAATTGACATTTACACCTAAGTCAGAAGCCAGTCTGTCTGCCATTCCTTGGGCATTTGCATCGACTGTTGAGTCATCTGCCAAGTAGTATGCAATGTTAATTGTAGACTTGATTGAACCAGTTTCTGCTCCATCTGCAAATGCATTTCCATATTTGCTAGAGATTCCAGGGATGTTCATCAAAGCAGCACCATATGTTCCAAGATGAGTTTCTGTATCTGTAGCAATCATTGCATCTGTACCCAGAACATCATTTAAGATTCCTAACCCTTCAGAGTTGTCTTTCATTGCAACCAATGCATCTCTAATCATAACTTCCTTGTCATCATCAAGAACTGCGTCATTGAACATGACTGAGTGGCTTGGAGAAGAACCGAACTTTGGAAGAGCGACATACTCTGAAATATCAAGACACCATGCTTCATTCACTCCAGCATCTTCATTTGCACAATAGGAGTTTGGTGTTGAATCCTTTGCAAATGCTACGTCACCGTATCCAGTGCTTAGACATTCTAGGGCTCCATCGTATCCAGAATAAAGAGCACCGCTTTCAGGTATTGATGCTGCGTTTCCAGCACCTGTACTTCCATCGAAATAGTTGTTTATAGTCACTCTAAGAGCCTCTGTATCAGACATATCTCCTTCTACATTCACATATCCATTACCAATCATGTAACCCATTGGCATTAACATACCAGCCGATTTCAACCAACCTGTGTGGCAGGACGTTTTTCCAGCTAATAGGGAGAATGGATCTGTTGATTCGTCTCCATCTAGATGTGCATTTGCAATATCTGAGCCGGCTCTAACCCAGGCATGAGCGTCATAGTATGCTCTACCATCGCTCTTTGTGTCGGCAGCCATTACATCCAGACCGTAAGCATTCCAGCCAACCCATGCTGGTCCGCCATCAATATTCATTGCAATATCTGCATTACCAAATCTCAACGCTTCCATTGCTAATCCTGAACTCCCAACTTCGTAGATCTTAACATTCATACCTAACTTTTCACAAAGATAGTTGGCAATTTGTTGTGGATTTTGAATATCATCTGCAGGCATATCTTCTTTAATCTCATAAGCAATTACTAAATCATCTCCAGAGCATACCTCTGAAGTCGAATCTTTTTCATCATCTTCACTGCCTAGACAGCCTGCAAGAGCAGCGCTGCACATCAACATCATCATTAGCATAGATTTCAATCTCAAACTCATCATAAACACTTTCGGTTTAGGTCGCCCGAAAAGTCCGACCTACATAATGTTTAGGTTGCCCTAAAAGAATAATCTTCCCGGGTATTTAGTTGCGAGATTCGATGTACTGAAGAACTATTTTCTCTTCAAAGACATCCTCTTGCGATGAAATAAAAGGTCTAGTTATAGTCAATAATTCAACCTCACCGCCAACATTCGGGAATCCGACGATTAGCACTTCAGCCAAAGTGGTATCAAAATCATCTCTTTTCACATTGAAGCGTGCAATGAATAGGTCGTCACCACCATATTGATGAGATCTTTCTGTCTCAACTTCCTCCATTAAGAATGCCTCAGCATCTATACTGAAACCATATTCGGAGTTCATTTCTTCAATCGATTGGCGCATACGCTCTTCGTGCATTCCAAGCATTACACCTAATGTAATGGTTGATGATTCCTGCGACCAGGGGCTGAAAGTGTGAGGTGTACGGGCATTTACTACACCAATTATTGCCCCATCATAGAACCAATTATGCTGTTCACTAGCAGGCCAAGATGATGCATACGGGTTTTCCGTGGATATTGGCTTACCCCACTCTTCTGCTCCGACTGGCGTAGATACTGGATAGAAAGCAAATAGATTCAAGATTAATACAAGGGCTAAACTAACCGCAATACGTCTCTTCCTGAATAGTTTCCATTCATCTCTACCCGCAGGGCTAGCAAATGAAATCGCTAATACAACAGGAAATATCAGGAAAACCCCCCACGGAATTATCCACAGCAATGCGATGCAAACAGAAATTGAAATCATTAGATTTTTATCAAACTCTTCAGAACGCCATTTCAACATTCCAAACAAGGCTGCCACGAGGACAATAGATGCTAGAATGCCTCCGAACACAGTATGTCCTATAACTTCGAAACAATAAGTGAAACCCTCAATCCAATACTCAAGCGGCACATTGTAATGGGTGTATGCTGGCTTCGGGTTCAATGGAAGCCATCCTGACTCTGACCAATGTGTCTTGGCGGCACAAGATTAGAGACTTCTCTACTTGGAAACCTTGGGCCAAAAGAGAAGGCGCTGGCATACATTCAATCAACTTAGAAATCAATCAGGGAATTATTCTAGGATTGATTGGTCCAAATGGTGCAGGTAAAAGCACCCTGATGAGAGCTATCTGTGGATTATACGATTGTGACGGTTTCAATAAATCGAGTTCTTCACGTCGCAGTGGAATAGGATATATGCCCGAGCAGGTGCGTTGGGAAGGTAGAGTAAGTGTTCGGAATTCATTGCGAACTATTGCTATGATGCGGGATGAACAGGTCGATATTGATGAGGTCATCCGGAAGGTTGGACTTTCATCTAAATCTGAGAATTATTTAGATGATTTATCCCAAGGTATGCGGCAGCGTCTTTCATTGGCTTGTGCTCTGCTTGGCGACCCGAAAATACTGGTGATGGACGAGCCCCTAAATGGTCTCGACCCATTAGCTCAGAGAGCATTTTGTAATTTGTTGAAAGATTTAGCATCGAAAGGTATTGCCATAGTAATATCATCTCACCAAGTAGCAGATTTGGAAACATTGGTCGACCGAATTGCTCTACTACATCACGGCCAACTACTAATTGAGGGTACATTACCAGATGTGCGTAAAAAACTCGAACTAGATGCTGAATCGGGGATAGTAGAAATGATTTGTTCCGTAACAGGAATCTCTCCAGAAGATATCTCTCTCGACATTGCGAATGATGACCTTCTTCCCTTCAGAAAAATAGGAGATGAAGAAGAATGAGTGCTTACAATCTAGGTTGGCACATCATGAAGGAACGTATGTCGGCTGGTCGGATGCTAGTGATATGGCCACTTCTTGCAATGTTCATACTATTCTCAAGTTGGGGACTATCCGATCCAAAAGCAAATCTACCAGCCGAATTAGTGATTGATTCCGCTTATGATGTAATGTTTGCATCTACTGCATTTATCGTATTCTCTGCTACTATGGGAGCAGTACTAATCTCGTTCGACGGAGTTAGCCGTGACCGTCTATCCGGAGTATTGGAAATTAAATTATCACAACCAATTAATCGCTCGAAATATGCTAGAGCATTGCTGATTGGACACTGGGGGGCTATTTTTGCTCCTGTTTTATTATTGAACATAATTAGTTTAGGAATTATCTGGTATAGGTTAGATGATTTTCCCAGCATAGAAGAGCTCTTTATTCACACTTTAGCTACTGCTCTACTATTGCTCTGGTATACTTTGATTCAATTGCTAGCATCTTCATGGGCCAAAGATCTAGGTTCTTCGATAGCAGTTGGATTGGGAGTGTGGATGATTTTCACCCTACTATGGCTTGTACTCACAACTGTAACTGCTGGATTATTTGGCGTAGGAGTTGAAAATCTCAACTCTCAAGAATATGTTCACATTGAAGCTATAATGGATTTGTTTTCTCCAAACGGAGTTTATCACCACTTGCTAGAATTGCCACTTGATGGTATTGACCGGGGAGTTTCTCCTTTGGTAGCAAGTCTTGCTGCCATTCTCTGGAGTATCATTCCTCTACAACTATTCATACGCAGAATAGAACGAATGATTCCCTGACATGTAGAGGAACACACTAAGTGTATTCTGCCCGTAGGGCAGGGTATGAAGGGAAGGATTTCTGCTTTCTTACTGGCCGCCTTGATGGCAACAATGTCAATGACAACTACCACAATGGCTGAAGATTCTGGACGCCAAATGGACGATGTAGACTGCTCAGGTTACACATTTGAAGACCTATTCGAATACAATAATGCTGTTTTCGAGTTTGAAATACTTGATGATTGGGCTACATCTGACCTCTATGCAAACTCTTGGGTTAACGAGAGTCGGGCTGCAGTAGTTCGTGACAACCTAGATGCCTTATTCGAAGGATTCCCTGGAGGGGACAACGACTGGATTTCAACTGATGAAAGAGATGCTGTCAGAGAAATCGGTGCGAAATGTATCGCAGACATGTACACCCGAATTGGAATCAGGGAAGGTATGCCTCACCGTGGAGGGGTAGATTGGAACGATGTCGAATTCGTAGAAGATGGAATTGGCCTTGAAGAAGTAGATCTAATTCCGGAGGGGAATCCTGACGAAAGATCCTGTGCAGGCAGATACACCTTAGCAAGTGCTGATTGTCGTGAAGTCCCAACCACTGCTACAAACAACCTAGAAATCTCGATGTTCACTAAGCCGGATGAGACACATAATACACGATTCAATAAATTAGCTAATTCTGGTGAAAGTGATTTCACTGTAGCAATGAATGCTACAAATGTTACAAGTGCAACAATGGTATTCACATTCCCATTCGTTGATGGTCTACGCATGGCAAATTGGACAATAGAAGATGATGGCGTTCAGAACTTGAATGCAGGTTCTATCGAAGAAATGTTCCTTCCAGATGGAAGCGTGAGAGTAACTATGGTTATCGGATACGATAAAGCGGATTGGCCTATGATTAGGAATATCTTCTTTGACATGACAACAACTCCTCCTGAATCAAATGATATTCCTGAATGGACTGACAATGCCCCTGCTGACAACACCATTATTCCAATGATCAAAGATGGTAGCGAAGTTGTTGCAATTACTGGAGACACCATGGCAGACTGGGCAACTGACGATGATGCTTGGGGACTAGACTGCCAGTTCGCAGAAGCTGGATGGTCCAGTAGAATGAATTCTGACGGTGAACTACTGGTTACATCGGGAAGTTCCGAATCTGGAAATGCTGATTGTTCAATCGTTGACCCGTATGGAGCTACAAACAATGCTACTCACACCTGGAGATTTGGACAGCCTGCAAGTTTCTCCGTACCCGATCTAATTGTGCGCCAGATTAGTGAAGACTGGTACACAGATTCGATAAACATTGAATCAGAGCCATCATTGTTAGTACAAAACCTAGCACTTACAATCGCTGCTAGCCAAAGTGGAGTGGCCGGTGCCAATACTAGTGTCAATCTTGGTTCTACTCAATCAAATGACTCAATCAGCCTGTCTGGCATGACGCCAGGAGCATTCATGATTTACGTTACAGCTACATCTCCCGGGATGCTTGATTGGGAAGCAGAATTCGATTTCGGAGTAGAGAAGAAAAACACTCCACCAGTGGTTGAGATTGATATGGACCAAATTGAAGGTACTTACGCTACTTGGTCTTCTGATTCATACTCGTTTAGTTTGTCTGGAACCGCAATGGATCCAGATGGTGGAGCAGTTAGCCTCTCTGCTACAATGTGTGGAGAAACTTCTACTGGATTCACTACCAACGGTGAAGTCTGGACTGTTAGCCTCTCAATAGCGAAATGTATCGCAGATGGACTAACCGAGTACGAAGTTGTAATCGCAGCAGAGGACTCAGCAGGAGATGTTGTGTATTATGGAATCATTGTTCCTGACCCGTATGGTAGTGATAACACCACACCTGAGATTACCGACGACGGCTCTGATGAAGGAGGATTACCCTCTATTGGAATGTTTGCAACAGTAATTTCTATGCTTGGAGCGGCTGTTTTACTTCGCAAAGACTAACCGTCACACTGAAAAGTAGTACTCCGAGCGATTGTCATGTTCAAAGGGCGTGTAGAGCGGGTCAGCCATGAAGGCGGACTGCTGATTAGTTACTCAGGAGCTTGCCCTGCACTAGGCTCCGTAATGGTCGATTCGAGTGAAACTTACATCGGGAAAGTGGATGGAGTAATTGGCAATCTTAACGATTCAATGGTCCATGTAGCACATCTTGATAGGAAAGCGAATGCCAACAACATGATTGGTATTGAAATAACAATCCGAGCTAAGAAACAACGTGATTCACGCAACTTCGGTGAAGACCGAAGAGGCAGCGATAGACGAGGCGGAGACGACAGACGCGGAAGAGATAACAGAGGCGGCGACAACCGCAGAAACAATTCCAATAATCGTGACTGGGAATGCCCTAAGTGTCAGAACTCTAATTTCGCATTCAGAACTGAATGTAATAGATGTGGAGAACCCAAAGGTTCTGGCTCATCCAACTTCCAGCGCAACGATAGAGGCGGCAGAGATAATCGCCGTGGAAGAGACGACCGTCGTGGAAGAGATGATCGAAGAGGCAGAGATGACCGTAGAGATAATCGCGGTAATCATTCAAACAACGATTGGGATTGTCCGAAATGTAACAACTCTAACTTCGCATTCAGAACTGAATGTAATAGATGTGGAGAACCTAAGGGTCAAGGCGGATCTAACCAACGCGGTGGTAACGATAGAAGAGGACGGGACGACCGTCGTGGCGGGAATGACCGCCGTGGAAGAGATAATCAGCGTCGTGGAAATGACCGCGGCAATCATTCAGACAATGATTGGGAATGTCGAGAATGTAAGAACTCCAACTTCTCTTTCAGAACAGAATGTAACCGCTGTGGAGCACCTAAAGACCGTAGAGAAAGGGCACCTTCCAAGAAATGGGAAGGTAATGATAGAAGGCCTGGCGACAGGAAAGAGGAGCAAACTTCTCGACCAGGAGACTGGGATTGTCCACAATGTGGAAAGTCCAATTTTGCTAGAAGAAATGACTGTTTCAGTTGTGGACGTTCTAAGAGAGTAGGCGGACCTAGAAAGGGACACCACAGGAAATTGAAGGACCCACTACCTCTGCACTCGGTTAAGTATAATCGGAGGAAGCGTGAATGAGCGCTGAAAATCATTATCTTGATGCTATTGAAGCAGAAGAGAATGGTGAATTAGAAAAAGCACTCGAACATGCTAGATTAGCTGTGAAGGTAGACCCTGAACACACTAATGCTTGGTGGATGATTGTTGGATTACTTTCTCCAGATGGTAAATATCCAGACATTGAACAAGCATCTAAGGCATTGGTTGCCTGTAACAAAATAATCGATATCGATCCTACCAGAGTTGATGCCTGGGTAAAGGGTGGTAGAATAATGGTTGACCAGTTAGGGTTGTATGAAGATGCGCTTCATTGGTGGCAACGTTGTAGAGATGCTGCTCCATTGGAGGCTGTTCCAGTAATTGAACAGACAACAATTCTCTCAGATTTAGGGATGTATGTTGAGGCAAGAGACAGATTGGGATCCTTATTCGAAGACGACCTAGATATTGCAAATTCTCAACTAGCACGCATCACTCATCTCCACAGAACGTTAGAGATGTCTGCTCAACAAGACCCGAAAGCACACTTCAAACCATGGCAGAAGAAACATGGAGGTTGGACTGCGATTAAAATGAGAGCAAATAAAGCTCCTGTTTCAGAGAATATGTTGTTCATGATGACAACAGTACCATTCCTAATGATGGAAGTATTCGTATCCAGATCCCTATTTGGCGATGGCTGGGTCGGATTCTGTCTTACCAGTTTGTTAATTCTAGCAACTGTGATTATTGGTATGTCATTTACCAGGAAAATATACCAAAGAGTCAATCGCCCTGGATTTAATCTTCTCAGAGCGATTCAGTTTGAAGCAAGTAGTGGTAAAGTTGTGATTCCAGAAGATATTCGTGGCTCAAAATTGTACATGTTCTTGTTTTCTAGACACCCGCCTGCATTCCAACAGCGCTTGAACAAGATTATCGAATCGGATAACAAACTTCCACGAAATTGGAAAATGAATATGCCGGACTTTGAATCACACTATGATGAAATGGGATATATCGAAGACGAATCCGATGAAAGTGCTCCTACATCTTACGAAGAAGAGTGAACTTGTATCATGTCCCTGCAGTATAATCTGTAGAATATCTGATCTGTTCAGGAGTCAATACATCGATAGAGAACCCAAGTGTCTCTAGTTTGGTAGAGGCAAGATCCATATCTTGCTCCAATGATATATCGTAAACATCACTTTCCATAGATTCCGCTTCTGCAGCAAGCCTGCATAATGACAGGAACTGATTTGCGAAACTCATGTCCATTACTTCGGAGGGGTGCCCCTCTGCAGCTGCTAGATTGACAAGGCGGCCATCTGCAAGCAGGTGTACTCTTCTTCCGTCTGCCAATGTATATTCATCATTTTCAGGACGAATCGTTCGCATCGATACTGAACGTTCTTTCAATTCTTCAATATTGATTTCACAATCATAATGCCCAGTATTAGAAATCAAAGCACCATCTTTCATCATGTCGATATGGCGTCCTGTAATTACATCCTTCATCCCAGTGGCTGTGCAAAAGATATCCCCGATTGCTGCTGCATCATCCATCTTCATGACTCTAAAACCGTCCATTACTGCCCTAAGTCCAGGTAGTGGGTCAATCTCAGTAATTACTACATTTGCACCAAGTCCCTTAGCCCTCATTGCAACACCTCTTCCACAGTGGCCATATCCTGCAACAACGAATGTTTTGCCTGCAATCAGCACACTAGTAGAACGAATAATTCCGTCAAGGGTAGATTGTCCAGTGCCGTATACATTGTCAAAATCCCATTTTGTTATAGCATCGTTAACTGCGATAACTGGATACTTCAGGTCGCCTGCTGCGGCCATGGACCGGAGGCGATGAACTCCGGTTGTCGTTTCTTCTGTACCACCAATTACTGTTTCAGCATATTCTGATTTGTCTCCATGAACACGGACGATTAAATCTGCACCATCATCTAGTGTCAATGTGGGCTTAAACTCCAAAGTTTTGTCAATACACCAATAGAAATCATCTACCGATTGACCGTGCCAAGCATGCACTGAGTAGCCTTCACTTGCAAGCCAAGCTGCTACATCGTCTTGAGTGGAAAGTGGGTTACAACCCGACCAAGAAATATCTGCTCCTGCAGCACGAATTGTTTCGATGAGAACCGCTGTCTCTTTGGTTACATGGAGGCATCCTGCAACGCGCATTCCAGCAAGTGGCTTATCGATTTCAGCCTGTTTCTTTAGTGCAGCAAGCACAGGCATCCTTGACCGTGCCCAATCTACACGCAACGAACCTTCTTCTGCAAGACTCAAATCTGCTACAGTGTAGTTCTCACCCTTGTCCATGTTTCATGGCGAGTGGACACCACTCATAGGTCAATCGGTTACAAGACCCTGCCCGTTAGGGCAGAGTCCTGTTCCAATAGCGATTCCATCTATTGTTGTTGGAAATGGCCAGCATACTGCTGGGCATACGCTCTGGCAGTTTCTTCAGGGTATCCTTGAGCGATTAGTTGCTGAACATATTGCTCCATTGGATCCATCTCCGCTACTCCTGCATAACCTGCAGCAGATGCACTGAAATCTCCACCCATTCCTGAATCCGCAATTTCATCGTCATTTCCGCCACGTAGTACGAAGAATAGAGATAGAATTACGATTATTGCAAGGCCAAGTCCTCCTCCAAGGTATAGCATCAAATTGCCATCGCCTTCGGATTCTGCATCATCGGTAACCGGTTCTTCCCAATCGTCCTCTTCACCACTGTAAGTGAAATCACCAGACCATTCACATTCTTGGAGTTCGTCATTCCAAATCCAATATGCATCTGGCTCAGCATCCATTACCTCTACTGGAATTACAAGGCCTTGACATGCAGGCAGTGTGATTTCAATCCAGTAGATGATAGGCCAACGCTTGTCATCGCCTTCGTATATCTTCAAGAACACTTTTTTAGTCTTGGATTTGTTATCATATAGGTCTGCAATGTTCAAAGTTAATTCGAATCCGTCTCCGTCTCCTAATGCCTCTGACCTTGCCCACTTTTGTTCCAGTGAAAGAGTGTATTTCGCAACTGCAGTCTCATCAAATGTTGTATCCAATAGGGCAGCTTCAACATATACATCGCCTTGTTCTGCACCATCTACGACGTTACCAGAAAGCGTAATTGTATCTTGAACGAAAGTTGAACCGTTCAAATTAAGTTCAATTTGTACAGTTGGCTCAGCATCTCCAAATCCTTCAGGTACAACTGAGAAGTACATCTTGTACTTGTCAGAACTCTTTCCTGCTTGATCGTAAACAACTAATTCGATACGGATTAGAGATTCTGTCTGACCGCTTGGGTCTACTGTGACATTGCTAAAGGTGTATGCCCATGCTCCATCGCTAGATGATGGAGTGATGAAGTTGTGACCTTCTAACTTGTAATTGTCTTCATTGTAAGGCTTGTCAAACAGAACTGTCCATTCATAGGATTCTATTCCGTTACCGGAAAGTGCATCAGCATCTGAAGAGTTACCTGCATCGAAGTGAACAGTTAACGATCCTGTATCGTCAAGGTTGATTCTCTGAAGTGGCCAATCGATACCTGAAACGGATTTTACTCCGCGGTCTTCGATTTGGTCTTCATATTCAGCTCTCATGTCAACCATTGCATCTGCTACAGGACGGAACTCGTCTGCTCTTGTATCGTCAGTCATTACTGTGACTGAGATTGAACGAGAGTGTCCAGCTGCATCGTGAAGGAAGAGAGTTACCTCCCAAGTTGCACCCTGGAGACAACCAGTTGCAGATGAAAGGTCTACCTTACAGAAATCAGCAGTTGGTGTTGCTACATCCGTGTGGTCGCTACCGCTAGCCATTGAAGCACCATTCCAATCTGTTGGTCCACTGATTACCCAGTCTGTGAATAGAACATCAGATGTGCTGGTGATGTGTCCGAAAGTAATCTCAGAATTGCTCTTCATGTAATGGTAAGCATATCCACCTGTCGAAGGGTCGAATGATGGAATTTCACCATTGATGGTCAAATCTAGGCCACTTCCAAGTGTGCCAAATCCATTAGGATAAGGTGTTACTTGGTAGGAAAGCATGTTTCCAAGTAGCGGGAAAGTGCTACTGTCTGCTCTGTCTGAAACACTTGCTACATCTATTGTAGTAACTATTAGGCCACCATCAACATAGCTGCAAACACCCAAAACTGTATCTTGAACATCCGCTTCAGACTGTAACAATCGTTGGAATGAACCTCCTTCTTCAGAGTAGCCATTACAAGCGCGTGGAACTGATGTTGCAGAAGCGCTCTTGGTATTGATGATAGATTCTGTAACTGTACCAAATTGGTCAAATCCTTGGAATGCTGCAAGGTCGACACCTTCCAAAATTGGATGGTATGGATCTGCAACTTCCATGTTGTTGTATGTCACTCTTGTTTCAGGAGTGTTTCTAGGTTGAATATCCATATCGAACGGAAGTAAGCTTTCTCCAGTAGAGGAAGAGTACTCGTAGTAATCAGTAGCGCCAGATAAGTGAACCTGGACTGTTCCTCCAGATGACATGAAATTCTTCAATGCATTTTGATTGGATGAACCACCAATCAATTCGAAGTATCCTTTACCGCCTTCATCGCTAGGTTTGGCTGTGTTTACATCTTGCCAAGGCATGATTACCTTGTCGTAATGAGTTAACCATCCTAAGTCGAGGTACTCGTTCCAATCATTAATGTCATACTGTGTGTAAGTCATTCCTAAGATTACCATATCTTGCTTGATTGAAGATACACGAGTTGAATCCCCTGAAAGGATTGCTATATCGATTTTATCAGCGAAAGATGCATGGAAGTAACGAACGTTTCCAGATGTGCTACCATCAGGCAGGGATGCGTGGAAACTAATGTTGTATGTGTGACCATCTTGCCATCCATTCCATGGAGTAAAGGACACACTTGTCCTCTCTTGCGCACTTAGTGTCCGACTTGGACCTGCAGTGGTTGTGTGAACTTGACTACCATCTGCATCGTCAACGACTGTCATGTGGAAAGTATAGTCTCCCTGTAGAACACCGTTTGTAGCAGCTAGAGACCAATCGTGCATCTTTGCACTATCGATTGGCAATACACAGTCTAGGATTACGTCATCAAGACATGAAATCTGGTCTGGCTTACCCAGAGTGATATCAACACTTTCGACAGAGAAAATCACTCTTGCCAAGTTGTTAGCAAGTGAGATTTCTTCAAATCCATACCAAGGTGTTCCTTGGGTGGAGTTGTCGAACTGTGATTCAACTTCTATCTTGTAAACTCCGGAAACGAAGTCGTGGTTAGAAATTGCAATTGTGCGGTTCTCTTCAGCATCTAGATCTACAATTGTTGTACTGTAGGTTGCATCTTGGCTGAAAGTAAATTCTTCCAGAGAGATATTATCGAAAGCAACTCCACGTACACCGTCATTCTGGCCATTGTGCCCGTCATCGTTAGACTGGAACTCGAAATTGATGTCGACGACTGAACCTGCTAGGCTCATACATTCATCAGTCCAAAGGCTTGAATCAGCAGATGTTGTGTTAACAAGGTAAAGGTGTGTCAAGTCAATACTTCGACTCTGAACTAAGCCGTCAGTGTTGAAGAATACATTGTAATTACCTGAACCGCCGTTGATATTAACTGGGTCGCCAATGTAATCGATTTCAGTGTTATCTAAAGTGGTTTCATTGATTGGGTCGATGAATCCGTTGCCGTCTTCGTCAACAATACAGAAACCATCTTCGTTGTAATCAATCCACTGACCGTAAACTACTCCATCATAATCGGTTCCTGCTTTGTTCCAATCTACAGTTAATGCTGCATAGTCGTTAACTGAAGAAGTTTGACCGGATTGTATGTTGTATTCGAACCAAGTTTCTGCGAAGTATTCGAAGTTAAGAGCAACATAGTCTCCAGACATGTTGGTCAAATCGATTCCCGGTATTGTTAGGGTTTCATTCTCCCACACGTCTCCGAAACTGTTTGCAGTGTCACATGGGTGACCGAACCAGTATGCGTGAGATCCGAATAACTGCTCTGCACATGTAGAATCGTCAAGGATTCCACCGTTAGCATTGCTATCATCGGTGTATCTGAATCCGGCAACACCGCCTTCGAATCCTTCTTCACAGACCACTAGAGGTGAACCACAATATACATCGGTAGGTATAGCGCTGTACACCTTAGCTTCAAGGTCGAAAGTAACATTTGTATTTCCAAGATGTTCCACAAGTACTTCGATTGGGAAGTTACCCTCGGCATACAAACTACCAGGTTTGAAGGATTCAATACCCAAGACTGCTGGGTCAAAGATGTTGAATGCTGTAATGTAACCAACAATCTCATCGTTTGCAGGTTGTTCATCCTGAGCGTAGTTCAATACTGCTGAAATTCGGTAAGTAGTTCCGTTAACGAAATCTGCGGTGATGTTAGTAGTGTAATCATCGTTAGGGGCAAGGTTGTTCATGGTAATGGTCGATTGTTGGTTTTGAACATTCGATGTGAATGCAGTATTCTGCTTCCAGATTGTTATGTTGTCGATTGCGAATCCATCTCTTCCAGACCATTGAGATTCGTTTGCACCCAAGGACCCTTCCCATCCAGACTTGAATCTGAATCTGATATCAACAGTCTCGCCAGAGAAGCGAGATAGATCGAATGCCCCTAGATCTTCATCAGTGAAGTTGCCCCATCCATACTGAGTGCCTGGAATTGCACCACCATATCGATAGATGGCCGCATCAAGGCCAGTGTTCTGTTCGCTATCGAGTCGGCCGTTGTCATAACCGCCCCAGTAACTGGTTTGTGAATGACATTGGCTAGAGAAGTAAGCGTTTGTTGGACAAGAAATTGTAACCCATCCTAAATCTTCTGAGAATATTTCAATCATTGCTGCATCATCCCAAACTTCAGCAAGAACGTATCCGTTTTGGTCTTGAGTGTAAAGATCTGCTAGACCCAGATGCCTGAAGATTTCGATACTCATGTAAGCACGGTCAGCACCTGTCAAGTCGACATCGTTCAGAACAAGTCCCTCGTCCCAGTTTGGCTCGTAACCAGACCATGTGTCTCCGCTGGAGTTAGTCTTCATTACTCCAGACCACATGAAGTCAGTTGGGTTGTTTGCGTTAGCAGATTCAGATGCTGCATTGTTACCAGAGGTATGACCCATAGTATTGTTTGCAGCAACCTCTTCGTGCCAGTGGCTTACGCCATAGTATGCTTCAGTTGTCCATGCGCAACCAGATCCACATCCAGATGTGTCTTCTGGATTGTCCCAGTCCATTGCGTATACTGTGACATTGGTAGAAGCGGTTTCATCAACTTCCTTGATTTCAACATCTAGTGTAGCTTGTCCGTTCAAAATGTCCATACCTGTGTTTGTCACGGTAACTTCAACTTCGCGGTTTCCTTCACCTAGAGCGCCAATGTATGCATCTGTAGGAGAAATATCAATTCCGGATACTGCAAGATCCTTGTTATCCATTTCAATAACAACGATTCGGTCATATGAGCCATCCCATCCGAAGTTGTCATCGTAGGTGAACTGGTCGTAAGAGCCGTGGCCGACGATTAAGTCAGGAGCACTATTAGGTCCGCCAATTACTTGCCCTATTGCAACAGTTGTAGGCCTCATAGCACCGAAGTACTCTAGAGGATTCATGTGTCCACCGTTACCATTTGAAAGTGTGACTTGAACACTTGTTGGTAGGTTCAGATAATAGTTGGTAGTTGTGTCACCTGTTGATGATGTAGAGTTGGATTGCTTGAACTTAGCAGCGTGGATGAAATCTGGTTCACCATCACCATTCAATTCACCAACAGTAACTTCCCAAGCGATGTAAGGGCCGAAGTATACAGTCTTGGTTTGACTGTAAGTATGAGTCGATTGAGTGATTGTTGCATAACTTACATTCTCAGTATTTCCATCGTTAATTGCCACAACGTCAATTATTCCGTCAGCATCAATATCTGCGATGTCGAATCCACCGAATTCAGGCCCGAGAGCGTGTACGTGAAGACCTGCTCCTCCAGTTGGGCTCCATGTTACTGTAGCAGGGAATGTGTTAGTTAAACAGTTGAATTCCACTACTGTTACGTTGTCAGACTTACCTGGGTTAGTTGCCGCTCCTGTAAGGTAATCTACACCTTGATTGCGAACTAACCACAAATCGACGTCATCACAATTTCCACTAACAGGGTTTGTTTGACTAGGTTCTCCCCAATCTCCCAATTCCAATTCTGTGTAAGAGTTCTGTGTTGAATCACCTAGGCTAGTAATCTGCCCCTGAGAGTTTGAAGTGATAGGGCCCATGTAGGTAACTACACGTTGATTCTTAAGGTCAGCAAGCAACTCTAGAGTGACGATGTCGTCGTCTCCGTCATCATTCAAATCTGCTACTGCAAGGTCCCACATCCAAACTACATCGAACTGCTCTCCGATTGTGAATGTGTCAACACTGCATCCGTCATTTTCGATGATTGTAACGTTACCAGGCTTATCTACGACAATTGCTCCAGTTGCATCCTGCTTTAGAGGCCTGTTACGAGCGTAAATTACGATGTCGATAGCGTTGTCTCCAGTGAATTCTCCAACTTCAACTTGCTGAGTGTTGGAATGATCTTCGAAATTCGCATCTTGGTTAGCATTTGCCGATGTCCAAATGTCAGAACGCTTCTGGAATTGTCCATTTTCGTTCCACAATACAGTTATTTTTGTACTACGGTCATTGGCTGTTACGATATCTAGGTCTCCATCACAATCGAAGTCTCCAAGAGCAACATCCACAGGATCTGTGTCTGTTGTGTATGTTCTTGAAGTCGATGCAGAAACAAGGTTCGCGGCAGTCGTTGAAAGTAGCATTACCAAGACAAGAAGTAGCGCTCTAGCGCGTCCGTCTTTATTCATAGTCTTCCAAAGCATCATCATCACTCGCTTCTTCGGAGTTCAATTACCACTTTAATTCCTTTGGGAAGGTGAGTTTTCCAAAATGTAGAAAATGGCCCGCAGTACCACGAATAGTCGAATACTGCTGAAACTGATGAATAAATCATAGTCCAGAAGATAACCAAGCAGGAGAGGGGCCCCATCCGGTAGCATCTCCACCGTGAACTTTCACTATTTTCCCGGCTCTAAACATTCCTTCCAGGAATAATTCGAGCTCTAGACCTTCTCTGTCACCAAGGTAATCACTAGCTGCGAGTGCGATTGTCTCTGTTGAAATTGCAGTTACACCGTATTTCCGGACTACAAGGCGGAGTAATTCCTTCAGCCACGATTCCGCCATTGGATCTTTTACCATAGGCCCTTGAGCAGGGTGTGGCTCTTCGAGTTCATCCAATTGTTCTCTTAATTCATCAGAGTTAGGACGGACTGGATTTTCAAGACCAACCTCGATTAATTTGGCTGTTAAGTCAAGTTGCCCAATCGGTCGGCGAATAATTGGAATTCGGGAAGGATCTGGTTCAGGACCCATATCTTTTGGCTTACCCGAATGGATTACATCAGAATCAGAAGCCACTCCTGAATTAGAAATCTTGGTGCTGTCAACAGCCATAGGCATCATCCAGCCGACCTTTCTCAGTCCAAGCTCAGCAACAATGCCTCTGACCCAATCGGCGTCCCCTTCAAGCATGACATCTACGTCATCTTCTTCACTGCGGAAGCGATAGCGAATGTATCCTCTCAGCTCCTGCATATAATCACCCTAAAGGTGGTGGGAAATCAACCCACCGGTCTTATTGCGCCAGATTCCTCAGCACTGTGTGGAGGATTCCTCCGTTTCGATAATAATCAACTTCAACAGGCGTGTCTAGGCGTACATCTGCGACGAAACTAATGCTACTACCATCTGATTTGTTAGCAGTAATCGTCAATTCTTGCAAAGCCTTGACGTCATCAGTAACTGGTATGTCGAACGACTCACTCCCATCAAGCCCTAAAGAATCCGCATCTTCACCATCTTTGAAGGTCAACGGAAGAACTCCCATGCCCACTAGATTAGAGCGGTGAATTCTTTCGAAAGAGGTTGCAATGACTGCTTTTACCCCAAGTAAATATGTCCCCTTTGCGGCCCAATCCCTACTACTACCTGTGCCGTATTGGGAACCTGCTAAAACGACCATTGGAGATTCGCTATCCATGGCTGCTTCGAAAACTGATTCGATTTGTCCAGTCTTGTGATTCATTGCAAATCCTCCTTCGGTGCCAGGTGCCATTTGATTGCGCACTCTAACATTTGCAAATGTTCCACGCATCATGATTTCATGGTTCCCACGTCGGCTGCCAAAGGAATTGAAATCTCCTTTCTGAACTCCTCTCTCAGTCAGCCACTTACCAGCGGGGCCATCTTCTGGGAATGCTCCCGCTGGAGAGATGTGATCGGTAGTAATCGAATCGCCTAGTTTAAGCAAAACCTTCGCCCCAGAAATTGATTCAATAGGTTGTGCATCCTTGGATAAACCTTGGAAGAAACTTGGAAGCCTGATGTAAGTTGAATCATCTTGCCAAGGATAGAGAGGAGATGCCTCACTTGGAATTGAATCCCATCTAGGTTCTTGCATTACTGTAGAATATCTTTCCCTGAACATTTCTGGTGTGATTTTCGATAATGCTGCGGATAATTGTTCGTCATCCGGCCATACATCAGAGAGCATAACTGGCGTACCGTCACTACCAATACCTAGAGGTTCTTTTGTCAAATCTACATTTAGACTTCCAGTGATAGCGTACGCAACTACTAGTGGAGGGCTTGCTAGATATGACGCCTTTACTTTCTGATGTACTCTTCCTTCGAAGTTACGATTTCCTGAGATGACTGAGCCCACAATCAAATTTGATTCATCGATTGCTGCTTCAACATCTTCTGGAAGTGGGCCCGAATTACCGATACATGTTGTGCATCCGTAACCAACATTGTTGAAACCTAGTGCTGCTAAATCTTCATCCAAACCATTTGCTTCATAATATTCGGTTACAACTCTTGAACCAGGAGCAAGAGATGTCTTGACCCACGGTTTGACCATTAGGCCTCGTTGTCTTGCATTACGCGCTAACAAGCCAGCAGCCAACATAACACCTGGATTTGAAGTGTTAGTACAGGAAGTTATTGCTGCAATTACAACATCACCATGGTTCAGGTCATACTCGCCTCCAACCAATGAAGACTTGGAAAGATCGGAATCAGAAAGGCCGTGTCCGTGATGTCCTAAATCGTGAGTTAGCGACTCTTCGAAATGCGAAACCATATTCGACAAATCCACCCTGTCTTGAGGACGCTTCGGTCCTGCTAAAGCCGGTTGTACAGTAGACAAATCTAACTCAAGAAGTGCGGTGTAGCTCTTCTCAGGAGTGGATGAATCATACCACAGACCTTGGGCCTTACAGTATGCTTCAACACCCGCAATATGCTCTTCTTCACGTCCGGACAAACGCATGTAAGACAACGTATTGTCATCAACAGGGAAGAATCCACATGTCGCCCCGTATTCAGGTGCCATGTTAGCAATAGTTGCACGATCTGGCAAAGATAGAGCCGCCATTCCTTCTCCGAAAAATTCTACGAACTTTCCAACCACTCCGTGTTCGCGAAGTAATTCTACGATCCTTAATGTCATATCCGTAGCGGTAACTCCAGGATTTAGACTACCATTCAAGCGGAAACCTACAACGTCAGGAGATAGCATATAGATTGGTTGACCCAACATAACAGCCTCAGCTTCTATTCCACCCACACCCCAACCAAGAACACCTAGTCCGTTGATCATAGTGGTGTGAGAATCTGTTCCGACCAGAGAGTCAGGTAGCCAAATTCCGTTTTCTTGGCGAGCAACAGTAGCAATCCATTCAAGATTGACTTGGTGAACAATTCCCCTCGAAGGTGGAACTGCACGGAAATTCTCCAATGATTGTTGGCCCCACTTCAGGAAAGTGTATCTTTCCATATTACGATGGTATTCGATATCTAAGTTCATTTCTAGTGCTTCGGCACTAGACCCTGAAACATCTACTTGAACCGAATGATCGATTACCAAATCTACTGGTACTTGCGGATTTACTTTTTCTGGGTCACCACCCATCTCGACCATAGCATCTCTTAGAGCAGCTAGATCTACAACTGCGGGAACTCCAGTGAAGTCCTGAAGAATTACTCTAGAAGGCCTGAAAGGTATCTCTCCACGCTCACCGTTGGCAGTCCAATTAGCAATGTTTCTGACATCTTGTTCCGTTATCAAGAACCCGTCGCAATTCCTTAGTGCACCTTCTAGTAGTACTCGGATAGAATAAGGCAAAGAAGATGTATCTAATCCAGCATCGTCGAGAGAATCCAAGGAATGGTAGTGACCACCTAATGGAAAATCTCTCTTGGATGAGAAGGGGTCCGAGTCGCTCATAGAGCGATGCGGTATGCCAAATCATATCAACATAACTAGAGAACTATTCACCAGAATTTGTACCATGCTTCGCTGTCAGCGATCCCGTAATCGGTAATTTCGATAGACACAATGGTGACGTCGTACGATGGTTTGTCGTTCTGCCCAGTGTTGACCTTAGAAATTGCATCTATGTGTTCGATTCCATCCGTAACAGTTCCATAGACAGTGTGGCACGATTCTGCTGAGCAATCTTTGTTCTTGTCTTCAACACACCCAGGCGCACCATTAGGAGCTTGTGTCTGGTCTCCATCTAGCCAGCAAGGATTTGAATCTGAAGGAACGATGTAAAATTGACTTCCATCTGTGTTTAGACCTGCATGCGCTGCAGCCAGAGATCCGACTCCGTGCCTTAATCCATTAGTGTGTTCACTTGGCAGAGACCAATCTTTCAATTGACAAGTTTCTGCAGTATATTCTACTCCTTCTGAATTTGTAGTCTTACCATTACAGTAACCATACCACTGCGCAGTATATCCTCCTCCGCCGCTGTTCATTTCAAAGTCTCCACCTTGAATCATAAAGTTGCTGATGACTCTATGGAAAATGACATTGTCATACTTACCATCTTCTGCCAAGAGAATGAAGTTCTCGACATGTAATGGAGCTTCAGCACGATGTAATGCAATTGTTACCTTCTCATCATGCAAAATACCTAAGTCATCTGTCCAAGTTATTCGCATAACTGCTTCACCATCTTCGAATTCACTGTCACCTTGAACAAACTGTATTGCTGCCAAGATAATCAATAATGCTGCTACAATTGCAAAAAGTCCAGCAGGTGTTGGGGTGCCATCATTGGCCAGCCTTGGGAAGATTGTTTCTGAAATGGATTTATCTTGCATTTCATTCAATATCTGGTTGTAGAGCGCGCCGGATTGCTTGTCACGAGGATTCATTTTAACTGCATCTCGAAGTAATTTTGCTGCTTTACGAAAATCTGAATTTGAATTATTTTTACTAGCTTGCATAAATATTGCTTGCCCTGCTAAACGAAGCGTAGTGGCTTCTTTGCCTTCCGGATCAATTTCACGAAGAATATCTAGTGCCCCATTGGTTTTACCTTTGGTTAGAAGCTTTTCTACATCTTTCCAACCTTCAGCAATCTTCTCATCGGCCATGTTAATCCGAAACCGCTCACAGTTTTGAGCCCTACCCTTAGGTAAATAGTGAATATATCATCAACACATTCAAAGAGCGTAAGCCAACGCAAGTGCGCAATGGTAATCCCCCGAAGGGGGCCTAACCTAAGGGGAAAACCCGAAATGGACAAGGTCGTAAACGATTTCACCATCAACATAGCAACGGCAAATGGAACCGGTTCTCAATCTGCGAACCTAATTCTTTTACAGACATTATTTGACATGGGAATACCTGTAAGTGGGAAGAATTTATTCCCATCTAATATCTCAGGTTTACCAACTTGGTACATCGTTCGCCTATCAGACAAAGGCTATCAGGCACCGGGTGACAGAACTCACATTCAGGTATTAGTTAATCCTGCAACATGGGATGAAGATTTAGCAGGTTTGGAGCCAGGGACTGTAGTAATATGGAACATGGACTCGAAGATGGAAATGAATCGAGAAGATGTAATCTCTTACCCAGTTCCAATGACAAAAATTGCTCGTGGCTTGAATCCTAAACTTGCACGAATGATTGCTAATGTAGTATATGTCGGAGTTATTGCAGAATTGATTGGAATGGATCAAGAAGTGCTAGAGGCTGCAATATCCAAACAATTCGGTGGAAAGGCCAAAGCGATTGAATTGAATTCCGAGGCTGCTCGATTAGGCCGTAGTTACTGTGCTGAAAATTTCACCAAAACCGACCCTTACACCGTAGAACCCCGAGAGAGGACAGAAGGTGGTTTCTTCGTTGAAGGAAACGAAGCAGTAGCTCTTGGTTCCATATTTGGAGGAGTCCAAATGTTGTCTTGGTATCCAATTACTCCTTCATCCAGTTTGGCTGAAGGAATTATTGCTTGGCTACCTGAATTACGAACTCATGAAGGAAAAGCAACCTATGCAGTATTACAGGCTGAAGATGAATTGGCTGCTGCTGGAATGGTCATTGGAGCAGGCTGGGCTGGAGCACGTGGAATTACTGCAACTTCTGGTCCGGGTATTTCCCTAATGCAGGAATTCATTGGCCTAGCTTACTTCGCAGAAGTTCCATCTGTATTTTGGGATGTAAACAGGGTTGGACCTTCAACCGGATTGCCAACTAGAACTCAGCAAGGTGACTTGAAAATGCTTTACGAAGGAAGCCATGGTGATACTCAGCACATTGTATTCATACCTGGAACTGTTGAGGAATGTTTCGAGTTTGGGTGGAGAGTATTCGATGCTTCCGAGAGATATCAAACACCTGTTTTCGGATTCTCTGATCTTGACTTAGGAATGAATAAATGGGCTTCTCACGGATTTGAATATCCGAATGAACCGATGGATAGAGGAAAGGTTGTGCTTACTAAAGAGCAGATGGATTCCATCGAAAATTATGGCCGTTACAGAGATGTTGACGGTGATGGAATCCCTTACAGAACTCTTCCAGGATCTGGACTTGATCCTATTCTATACAGAGGCACTGGTCACGATGAAGATGGAGCTTACTCTGAAAAGCCGGATGTCTACTTCAAGTTGATGCAGCGTTTGAAGCGCAAGATCGATGGAGCAAGGGATCAACTTCCTGCCCCAATAATGCGTGAAGAGGTTGAGCAAGATATTGGAATTGTATTCTATGGTTCAATGGAGAACACAATCGAAGAAATCGATGATATTCTAGAAGGCATGACTGGAAAGAAAGTAAGCACTTGCAGAGTTAGAGCACTGCCTCTACATAGTGAAGTTCAAGCATTCATTGAAAGACATAACAATGTGGTTATCCTAGAAATCAATCGTGATGCTCAACTCAATAGCATCATGCGAAACGAATATCCTAACAATCTGCTGAACAAGATGCATAGCGTTGCATACAGTGACGGAATGCCACCTCGTGCTCGCCTATATGCTGAGCGAATTGTTGAAGTCCTAAAGGAGGTGGGTGCATGAGTGAGAAACCAAAGCGGGCGATTAAACTCAATGTAATTAACGAGCCGAAGGATTCCTACACAGGTGGAAAATCTTCACTTTGTCCTGGCTGTGGTCACGACCAAATCTCTAGCGTGATTGTTAATGCGGCTTGGGAAAATGGATTGGAACCTCATCGTATTGCAAAGATGAGTGGAATTGGCTGTTCATCCAAGACGCCTGCTTACTACCTAGGCCAATCTCACGGATTCAATACAGTTCACGGCAGAATGCCTTCAGTAACAACTGGTGCAAATGTCGTAAACAAGGACCTAACTTACCTCGGAGTTTCAGGAGACGGAGATTCTGCATCGATTGGAATAGGTCAACTCATTCACGCAATTAGACGTAATGTCAACATGGTTTACATCATTGAAAACAATGGTGTTTATGGATTGACAAAGGGGCAATATTCAGCTACTGCGGATGTCGGTTCAAAGAAGAAGAAAGGAGCGACTAATGAAACTCAGCCTATCGACTTGTGTGCAATGGCTATCAACTTAGGTTGCTCATTTGTAGCACGTTCATTCAGTGGTTCTAAGAAACAATTGACTGCAATAATCAAGGCTGCAATGTCTCACAAAGGTTTTGCATTAATCGATGTAATCAGCCCTTGTGTAACTTTCAACAATAACGATGAATCTCTACGATCATACGGATATGTCAAAGATAACCAAGCAGATTTGCATTCTGTTGGATATATTCCGCACTTCTCACCTCTAGAACAGGTTGAAGTTCCTGCAGGCTCGTATCGAGATATTACTCTGCATGATGGCTCTACCATGCGCTTGGAAACTATTTCTGAGGAACACGACATATCAGACGCAGTCGCCGCATTAGGTGCACTACACAAAGCAGATGCTGAAAGAAAACACGTTATGGGATTGCTTTATTTCGATGGAGAAAAGCCATCCCTAGATGATGATTTAGATCTTCACGATACCTCAATCACCGAGATGGGAGAAGACATCCTCAGGCCTAGCCGTGCTAAACTTGATGACGTCATTGCAGCCCTAAGAGGCTGAACAAAAATCACCGCTTACTTGAAGAATGAGAGGCTTTTGGGCCATCTGCTAGTCTCTTAGTGTAGCGGTCCATCATTGTGGGTTCTGGTCCCGCAGACCTCGGTTCAAATCCGGGAGAGACTATCTTCTATCATCTGATACTAGATCCAGACATCGTTTTCTGCAGTTAGGTCACTATCTGCTTCACCGGTATTGACTACTCCTCTAGGTTCTACCAGCATTATTTTGCATTCTTTTTCGGCACTGGGTTTGTGCATTACCCCTTTGGGAACAACATACATTTCACCGGTGTTTAACTCGACTACTCCATCTTCAAGTTCGATTTTCATCGACCCTTCAATTACGATGAATACCTCGTCAGTATCTGGATGATTGTGCCACACAAACTCTCCTTCTAGCTTGGCTAGTTTGAATTGGTAATCGTTCATCTCAGCGATGACTTTAGGCGACCAGTGGTCTGAAAATTTACTAAGTTTGTCTGCAAAGTTGATGCTTTTCATTTCTTCACCTCAAGGCTCACTAGTTGGGTCCCAGCCTGAAACATAGTTACATTCCATGGCCTTTATCGCTTCCATCTCACTAGAAATATCGACTTCTAGAGATGCTAAGTTTTCAACAATTCTTTCAGGTCTGC
This sequence comes from Candidatus Poseidoniaceae archaeon, assembly GCA_045568475.1. GTDB lineage: Archaea > Thermoplasmatota > Poseidoniia > Poseidoniales > Poseidoniaceae > MGIIa-K1. The sequence goes on from JBJLAY010000073.1 coordinate 39,334, forward strand.
TAGACTTTGGAATTGTGATACAGCCACTATCATAACAGAACTTTATCGCTACTTGGGCAGGAGTGCATCCAAGCCTTTTTGCGATTGTAGCGAGTTCTGGATCATCGACTTTGTGACCTCTAGCCAAAGGAGAATAGGCCATGACTTTGGCACCGATTCCTTCTGTGGCCTGGAATAATTGTGGGCGCTGTAGCCACGGATTGAACTCGACTTGGTTAACTGCTGGCATGTAAGATGCGTATTCTTTCATGGCTTCAAGGTGGGTTGCGCCGTAATTTGAAACGCCGATTGCTTTGACCCATCCTTGTTCAAGGCAGTACTCCATTCCTTTCCAAACAGGAGCTCTGTGTTCTGAATTCTCTGGCGGAGCGTGAACAAGATACAAGTCGATGTAATCTGTATCAAGGAGTTCAAGAGATTTCTTGCAATGCTCTAGAACCTCTTCGTATCCAGTTGCGTGACCTCGACGTAATTTTGTAGTAATGAACAATGATTCACGGTCTACTCCAGATTCCTTAATCGCCTCACCAACCTCATGCTCGTTATTGTAAGCACGTGCGGTATCGATGTGAGTATAGCCTGCCTCTAGTGCTGCAAGAACTGAACTTTTACATTCACCTTCTTCAGACATTAGGAAGACTCCTAGGCCGAATTGAGGAACTTCATGAACAAATTCTTCGCCTCCGTTTGGAGTGCTGTGACTGATTCGCATGATTGTCCTAAACCAAACTCATTGATAAAATGCAATCAGACATCATTCTTCTTCAGACCAGGTCTTTCTCATCGTTTTACCAGTGAGTTGCCCCGCATCAGTAATTTCCATATCGTGCTCTACCACGAGATGACGTAGAAGTTGGGATTGAGACACTACTAGGTTGCACTTTGGACACTCAAGCGTCTTTACTGGCTTGTATCCCCGGAAGTGTAGTCTTCCTTGCTTTGTAGAAAGCATTCGTGCTGTCTTTGCAAGAATGTAAACCGCCATTATTACGAATAACAGTAAGCAACATCCTGAACCAAATCCGGAACCTGCTGGGGATGGATATTGAGAGAGTTTGAGGTTTTGAGTGATTGTACCTTGAGAGGACTCTAAGACGGCAAGATCGATTTTGTGAACGAACTCTTCACCTCTTAATGTGAGGAGAATCCTTGTACCATTATCTTCTTCATTAACAGACAAGACCATTGTGTAATTACCGTATCTGTCGGTTTGAGCTGTGTTACCTCGAAACTTCAGGCAATCGTTTTCACCATCCTCACAATCGATTCCAATGTCGTAAAGTTGGACTTGAGAATTGTCGGCATATGTGGCTCGACCAGTGATTATGTAGGTCTCTGCGCTTACAGTTACAGAGAAAAATAGAACTAACAGAATCGGCATTAGGATTCTCCTCATGGTGCTACTATTGAGGTTCCACTTTTAGAATCTTGATTTTGCCCAGTGGGATAGAAACCACTTTCACTTCGATTCAAATGAATAAAAATGCAATATTTGATATCAGTATCGTGATTGTTAGCCAAACACTTAGTTTGTGTAGCAGATCGAACTTCTTCATGTTATTCTCATCTTTAGCGCGGTTGGTTGCTGGAATAATCAGATAACAAATTGAAGATGCTAGGAATGTAAATCCTGAAATGGCTAAGTGATAATTTCCTCCATCACCAGTGAAGGCCATTATTGCCAGACTGGTCGCTGATAATGCCGCTATGAATATGAAAAATTTAGGCCATAGTCCTCTAATCACTTTACCAAATTCATTTGCTGCCAATTTTTTAGAAAGTGTTGGAGCAATGATAGCGACCTGGAAAATAATAATTCCCGCTATCGCACCTGGAACATAGAAATGCATGATTTCACGAATGTGAGGCTGCTTAAAAATTGATGTAATTTTGAAAATTGAAATCAAAACATTCGGTTGTGCATTGATTATCCACAATTCAAGCGATAGTATTACAATCGACTAAGTCTGAGTAACTATCGTGTTGTATTTATTGATCCGAAGTATTGGTTTAGGGCTATGAAGTACCACCCAATTCGGACTGTTTTCTATGCATGTTGTGTATTGAGTGTAGTCTTGTATGTCTGGGCAAGTAGTTTGGAGAATTGATTGGACACACCGTGGAGTATGGCCGACCATATAGCAACCCGAAAATCCACTTTTACTTCTGCTTCTACAAGCAGAAAAAGACGGACACACCAACCCAGTGTCCGAGATTTCGGCCGTCGCGTAGACGTATATAGTA
>JBJLAY010000074.1:0-12418 GCA_045568475.1 Candidatus Poseidoniaceae archaeon
TACCCTTGCAAACGGTGGCATTCGGAAGGTCCCCCTTTGAAACGGCGCATCATTGAAGACTGATGGAGTGGTGCATAGAGTGAATGAACTGGAAGAAGTTCGCTGGACCCGCAATTCTCGCTGGCATTGCCATTCTCATTTTACTGGCAGTAAGTGTTCTTGGCAATATGATGTATGATGATGGAGATACGGTTGATCCTGGTGTCGCTCAGACTTTTTTATGCATGGGTTTAATCTCGATTTTAATGGGTTTGAGTTCGCTCGTTTGGTTTGCATTTGCATTGGGAGGGAAGACGAAAAAGACTGTTTTCTTAGCGGAAGACCCTAGTAATTTCCAACATAATTCAGTTCCTCTTGCAAGTGATTCGCAGAGTACGGTCGTGCCTTCCACGATTGGTGGAGATCCTGTGTCATATGTACGAGAGAAAATCATCATTGCAAAATCTGAAGGTGATACGGGGCAAATGGTTGGTTTCCTCATTATTGCCGGTAGTGTTGTGATGTTTGTACTCATGATCATCTTGGGATTCATCTGGATTCTTTCTGGAATGGGTTCCGGTTTGGGGGGCTCAGGTGGGACCTGTGACGAAACTTGTGAATCTTTGGGGTCTGCTGCTAAATTCAGCATGTGGGCTTCACTCTTGCTTTTCCCATGTGGCGTGATTGCTTTGGCGAGGCCCTGGTCATGGTTCAGTTCTAGCGAAGATTTTCATTCTCCTGTTGTGAAAGTAAGGGTTGGTATTGTATCAGTAATAGCATTAATTGCAGTAATCTCCTTTGGTTGGCCCGCTTTGCTTGTTGTAGGAATAGCTTTGACTATCTTTGCAGCAGCAGGACGGGTGAATGCATAGGGTCTATCCGAATACCCATTCAACTTCCAAAACCTGTTTGAAGGGTATTCAGTGGGTCTGTAGGAACGCTAGGCACTGAAAAAACAAGGCTTTGCCTATCTGTAAGATATATCAAAATTCAACATCATGCCCTTCTCGCCAATGTTTACGACAATAATCTGTTCCGCCTCTTTTCCCTTTCTGGCAATTCTCAAATATGCAAATATGTGAAAGCTTTCCGGATTTTTGAGATGATTCTATCGTCTCTTCTTCTGAATTATTGTTTGATGTTTCAGATTCTTTTTCCGCACTTTTGAATTCTGCTTCAATTTGAGCAAATTTCTCTGGACTCTGTACTTTGAGGAAATTCACATACTCTTCAGTAGTATCAAACTCGAGTAGCATTACTAGAATCTCTTCACAGTCTTGACATTGGTAACGCTCTCCAGTCATGAACCCCATCCAAGGATAGACTCGAGTACCATAACAATTTGAGCAGATTCTAAAAGAAGACATTCCTGCACCTATGCCTTCCTTGCGATAAACAATATATGAGGCCATTGCAATTCAGGAAAAATCATACCTCTTCTTTGAATTCTTCCTGCTTTAGACTAGTGGCAATAACGGCCATGGCAATAAGTGAAACTACCGCTACGCCGCCTGCTAAGTATTCTTTTGAGAGCCATTCGGTTTTTGTTGATGATTCCTCTTCTACTACAGTCTCATTATTGTGAATATCAGTCTCATTATTGTGAATATCTGGTTCGATATTTACCGAGCCATTAATTGTTTCAACTAAAGTCTCGTTAACATATTTCATGAAAGTAAGATTCCATAATCCCGCTGAATTATATTGATTGAAAGTGTAATCAAATCGATTCTTGCAATTTTCATCGACTATTGTTCCATTTTCATCCAACTCGCATTCGTAATGAAGAATTGGAGATCTCATCGTTGCGCCATCTTTCTCAATTTCTACAACCAATGTCGCATTTTCGGTCGAATCCTTCATCCAGAACCATGCAGCATCTCCCTCTTTTAGTGAGCCATTTGGAATATCGGCAGGATAAGCACCTTCGGAATTTACGACAACTGTGTAGACCGATAACTCATGCCCAGCTACAGGCGTAGCAAGCATAAGGAATACCAGACCCGCGAATAAGAAGCGCATTGTTTCCTCCACTCGTTTAGAGAATAAATACAATACGGAAGATGTTAACGCAGAATCATGGACGGCAAGATTGCTGCACTGGCATTATTCGCCACTCTTTTTTTGTCTTCGTTAACTGTACTGGTACTTTCGGGAGATGATTCATCATCTGATTCGCCTGAACAGGAGCCACATTTCCATGCAGGAGACCCGCTTTTCCAAGGAGAAGACCACGACCACATGAACGCAAGTCAACATGTTGCTGGAACAGATAATATTGAGCAGTTGGCGTTTAATCCATTAACGACACCAGGTAATGCAGAAATTTCTGTTGCACGTTCTCCCGATGGCCGAGTATATTCTTATCAGGCTGGATGGAATGATATGCACATCGTTGATGTTACCAATGCATCTGACCCTCAAGTCATGGGAGTTTACAATGATCCAAATACGCAAGTTCTCGATGTCAAGTATCTAGAATACAACGGAAATGAATACGTGATTCTACAAAACCAATTAGTCGACTCGGGATATGCTGATCCAAATGTCGGAGAATGGAGTGACCCAATTCAAGTATCTGTTGTGTTGATTGATGTCACCGATAAGTCAAACCCAACCTACGTTGATTCATGGTATGATGCAGACCATCCAAGTGGACCACACAATCTCTATCCTCACATGATTGATGATGAATGGTACATATTTGTTGCAAACCCGGATTATGAACAATGTAATTCAGCAATTGGAGAAGCATGTGGAGGAGTAACCATTGCACATCTAAACCTCCAAGGTAGTGCATCTCGCACACTGCAGGGAGTCCCTGCAAGTGGACAAGGCCATACAATTATCAAAGTTGGAGAATATGAAGTCGCTTGGGAAACAACCCGTGGAGGTTGGATATACATACACGACATGACTGTTCAAACATGGCCTGGAGAAGACCAAAACGACCCTCGTTATGGCAGAACTTTCGTTTATGGATCATATTGGGAGGCGGGCCTAAGAATTGGAGATGTTACCAATGTGCCACATCCAACAAACTCCCCCGAGTTATATCTTCCAATGGCAACCACCTGTAAGGCAGGTCAAGGTAATCCGATTATGTGCCGTTGGAGAGCCCCAGAGGTTGGTTCGTGGATGGACTTCCTAGATTTGGATGAAGATGGTCAGCCAGATAGTGGAACTACTGGTAATGAAAATGGTGGGCGTGTTTCATACATACACTATGCAGAACCATTCCCTACTATGCTGGATGTATCTCACCTTGGATTAGGTGATGAGCCTCGGCATTACGTTACTGCGGCAGTAGAATGTCTTGATTTGTATGAAGGAACTGGAATTGTTTACTTCTTAGATACGACAGAATATTCAACGGAAAATGGTAACTTTAAGTTTGAAATTACAATGACAAGAGATTGGGAAATACCTTACGCAGAAGACCATTGCTTCGGTTCTAGTTGTGAGTTAGACCCGAATGGTGATGAATGGTTATTATTCAGCCCACACAACCTGGATAGCGGATATTTTGAGACTACTGCAGAAACAGATCAGTCCCACGGTGGTACTTGGGATGGCAGGCTCTACATCTCCCATTATCATGCAGGATTATGGATTGTAGATGTTGAGACGTTGATTGCTCCAGAGGCAACAGATCGCATTGACATCCATTTTGAAGCAACGGTCGGATACTATCTCCCATCGGGTGATGCAGATGGCACTCCTTTGGATAGCCAATACTACGATTTCGGATGGGTTCCATTCCTATGGGCTGTTGAATTCCACGAAGGCAGAATATACGCATCTTGCATATCTACTGGATTGTATATTCTTCAACTAGATATCGATGAGCCTTTTATTGGCACACCTGTTTAGAACTGTTGAATTAGCTTCTAAGAATTGCTAACTCTGTTAATTCAATTGCCACAGCCGCAGCCACTAATTTGACAGGATTCGTCAACTTTAGTTTGAACTACAGCCTTCTCAACAGTTGCCTGAGGCTTTGCCTTCTTGCGACGCTTAGTATTCTTGAATCGAACTTTGCGCTGATTTTGAGATGTACGGTGGTCCATGTTTTACGGGTCACGGGACAATAAATAACGATTACTTTGTTTATATGAATTAAAAAAGCATACAGCCAGAGGTATTTACTTCTGCCAACAAATTCACATCACACTAATTTGAAAGATGCCGGAGGTAGGATTTGAACCTACGAAGCATTTCGCAGCGCATCTTGAGTGCGCCCCCTTTGACCACTCGGGTACTCCGGCTACAGACCCCCCGCCGAGTTCATCGAACATCATTCTTCCTCATCAAAAGAAGACAAATTATGACGTCGAGAATTAGCAACAATTAACAAAAGTCCTGCGATGAAAACTGACAAAATCGATAGACCAAGCAATGTTGTTTGTGAGCTCGATGAGTCAACGACACGATTTTCGACATTAGAAATTGGAACAGGTACCTTCTCTTGGCCGTCGATTTGAATTTGTAACTCTAGATCCCCATCTGTCCACGCCTCAACTTCGAATGTATGAGTGAAATCCATGTCAACAAGTAATGTGAAATTTAGTCTTTGAATGACCTTGCCGTCACCATCGAATAGCGTCAGATTAGAGTCGCCATCGAGTAAACCGATATTGGAAACACTACATTCGATGGAAATGATATCTCCTACCATCGGCCGATATGGAGTTGCTATGATGCTTCCTAACTCTGGCTCATATGCGACCCATCTGATGATTGACTGTATCGGGTCCACATCACTGGAACCAACTCCCGAAACCTCTCTACCTGATGCATCATATCCGTCAAACCAAATGATGATTCCATCTCCTTTTTGCAAATCATTTGAAGTGTTTAAATCAATTATTGCCGAGTAAAGATTAGTACGTTGATTCTGGAATTGCAGAGGTATAGTTGCGCTACCTATTGAGGATTGAATCAACCTGCCTTGTCTTTCATATATCCAATGCATAGCAATTGATTGTTCATTTAATCCGTGACTATCCTGTATTGTGGCTTCAACCGGCACTGCATTCAATGAATCTGAGTCGATACTGACAAGATGCCCAGGCGACACTGCAAGAACTGGCGTTGAGGTATCAATTACAATGTCTATACTATCTCCTGAATCATTATGTCCATCAATAGAACCCATTTCAACAATTACCTTGATCTGCTCCCCATAATAAGCAGAGTCTAACACAATTCTAATGGATGAAGTTCCATCGCTGTTGAATGATTCCACCATATTTGTTGAGCCATTATTTCCGATTAATTCGAGTGAATAATATGAGTTGAAGGGGAGGTTGTATGCTGGGACTTCATACCCCATGTGATACACAATAACATCAATATCAATAATATCTTGAGGATGAATATACAATATCTTATTGTAGAAATCTCCCAATGGAGATACCTTGTCTTCTGCGTTTGTTATTCGTAAATCAATCCCGGTGTGGGTTTCCCAAGAAAGTAGATTTATCGATGTGAAACCAGCACCTAATGGTGCATTTTCATCCCACAATTTCAGTGATGGGATGTTTTCATCGCCCCCTAGATCTTCATTCAGGTCCCAACGTAATTCGAAATCAATACTAACATCCCAAGTATTCGTTTGCCACCTTTGTTGCTTATTTACGATTGGTGGTTTGATAAAGCAGCCTACATCGTGAACAATTTGGTTGTTCCACGGTGTCCATTGAATTTCACACATATTCTGATCTTTAGATAAATCGAGTCGAATGGTGTCGATAGATTCGATTCCATTTTCATCAGAAATAGTGAAATTGAAACTATGAGTGTTTCCGGGTAATAGATAATTATCAACTTTATCAAGTCCTAATGAATCACCGCTTATCCACGTTGAATATCTTGGTTGAACATGAACCCTAGCATATGGGTGTGATTCATTTCCGCCTCCTTGAAGTGGATTTCCAGACAAATCCATACCTTCGAAGAAGACATCAATCCAACCGGTTTCCTGATCAGGCAGGGGAACTGACATTTCATCTATCAGGGGTAAATCGATTGTCGCAGATTTGGAACCGATTGGAGTAAGGAAATCGAATGATTCCCAGCTTCTTCCACTTCTGTTATAGTATAATTTCATCTTCGAAGGTAAGCCATTATCATCCACGATATGGACCTGTAACGGTATATCTTGACCGGGATGCCAAACATGCCCATCTGCTGGCTGATTACCACCCGGCGCGCTAACCTCTAGCGACACTACCTCCGCATCAATCTCATCTAGAACAAATAGTACGTGCTGCGAAAATGAAGTCGCGTCGATAGCAGTGCTGTCTTGAATTGGACCAATTCTGATTAAGTGAGGTTTTATTTTCAATTCATTACCGCTCATTAGACCTTGATCTGGAGTTACTAATGTTGTATTGAATAAGCCTCCTGTACCAATGTTTACTGAAATATTAGAAATTATATCTTCTCCATCATAGAGAGATATTACAACATCTACATCATCGGGTGAGGGATGGATTCCGTACAGCCCTGAATACCTAACCTCTCCCTCCACGGTAATCTCTTCACCACCTTTGACATTTAGTGGCCATAATGGGTTTCCTAAATCGTGGAGTGAGCGATTATTGGCCCAAGCATTGAATGAAATTACTTCTAAATCGTTCGTGGATGCCGCATGTTGCCCAGACCCTGAGATTTCCATTACAGGGCCCAGTTCTTGCCCCTCAAGATTAGTAGATGATGCGAACCAGTATAATCGAGGATTATCATCTAGAAGCCATTTGGATTCAAATGTCCACGTTGCCAATTCCCCGTCCCAAGTACTGTTTACAGTATCTAAAGCGATTACACCAGCTCCTGAATTCTGAATAAACCGGCCCCCATTCTCAAGATTGTCAATTGTTACCTCTGCAATAGTATCGATGGTACTAGCACTGGTGGATATCTTGAGATTAATCGATTCTAGTGCCGGGGTGTTGAGAATTGTCGAGTGACTCGAAACTGCTGTTTGGCTGAGTCCTGGCCTGAATGTATCGCTCGGAATTGAGATCCATTCATCAATAATTGAAAGTTCGTGAATGATGCCTCCGTCGAAATTAATGCCCCCTCTCTGAGATGAAATATTAACCGACAAAACTGATTTTCCTAGCCCATTCTCAGTTAGTAAGTCGTTGGATGGTGTGTCGATTTGAATACTCTGATTAAATCCGGAAATGTAATTCAATGACAACAATTTGAATGAAGTCATTTCAGATGCTGAATACGAAAATTTGTACTCGGTCATGTAATGCATAAATCCAGCGTTATTTATCCAGATTTGGTTTTCTTCTATGACGGGATGTTGAGAGCCATTAGTTATGAAATTAATACCGCCATTGTAACAGTATAGAGAATCACTACACTTCCATGATTGTGATGAGATATTTCTCGCAGGCAACAATATTGAGAACTCTAAATCATTAGAGTAAACGGTACTGAAACCCCTAGATTCATTTAATGTAATTGGGATTCCATCAACTGATAGAGAATGTAATTCGGTCACATGGTGGAATAGGCCGTCCCACGCCCAATCAACATCACCATTGCCACCCATGTCAATTGAAGGGCTAATTGGAGCACGAAGGGTAACTGGCTCTAATTTAATCCAAGTAAATTCTTCACCTGCTTGTATAACTAGATTCAATGAAATCTGTTGGGCCGGGCCAAATGGGTTGATTAGAGTCTCTCCACATTCCTTCTCGTCAATTATGCTTACCTGGTTACTTGGAGAGGGGGTGTTATTACTATGTCCAAGTATTGGAATTCGACCGGCTACATCGGTTATCGATGCTGAAATATTACCTTCGCATTCAATAATTATACTTGAGAATGGACGCCAATTTGGTGCTTGGATACTGACAGAATATTCGCCAGATGTGGGAGCAAGTGATGGATCTTCGACCCATGCAGGTAACTCAGAATCCATGCGTTTGAGAGATTCAAGGTTGAAGTATTCAGTTGCCCCATGATGCAAAATATGAACTCTAGGAGTTAGAGAATCATTAGTTGTGGAAAACTTTAGTTTGAATTTTATTTGAGAATATTCCCATGCTGCAATATCTAAATTGAAAGGGATCGATAAATTACTATGACCGGGGACCAATACTCCATTTGCATCTAACACATCCACTGACAAATTCGTTCCATCAGGCTCTTCAAATAAGGCCGTTAGCCTACCCCACCCCGATTCATCTACATCGATTAAGGGGCTTGTCCAAGTTCCATTAGACTGGAATCTGTCAATTACGATGCCTGCGTCATCGATATACCATCCATCTTCTTCGATATACGCATCAGAAAAGAATGAAAATCGAATCCTAACATTATTGCCTGCTAAGTCTGAGATATCTCCGCTTATTCGACTAAATGTGTGGTTTGAGTTATTTGAGCCACATCCATTAGCCACTGTTGATCCATCGAAAATACCCTTAGCATAGAATGGAGAGTTCGTATTAACCTGGGACGGGCGTTCGTAAAAGCCAGTAATATTGTTGCCAAAATGCTGCCAAGTTAAGCCGTCATCAACAGATGTGAAAATTGTGCCGCCATCCCATGATGCTTCAGTACAAATCCAATGACTGAAAGTGAGTCTTGCAGTAGAACCATCTGGAATGTAATAGTTTGGAGAAACTAAGTGCGTGTACATACTATTAGAATAAGCATCATCAAGATTAATCGCCATCCCTTTGTTACCACTCGGCCAAGAAGTAGAATTAGGCCCGTATCCCTTGGAGTTGTCAATATACCCTCTTTCCCAAGTTTCAGCACCCCTTATCTGATCCACTCTCCAACCCGATGGCAACTCTTGGACCGTTTCGAATGAATCCGCAGCAAACCATAGCCCATTATGTCCTTCCCAAGTAACATGTTCCCACTCGTTAGGATAGCCCTGTGTTGTTTCCAAGTAATGGCCAGTAGTATTCGTGAAGTTCCCCAACTCTCGAACTACCAAATTTGCAGTACCGACTCCTGACAGAGCACGTAGATCATCGATCATGATGCCTTCCCAACCATCGATTGAACTACCTCCATAATTGGTAGTTGCATCCGTTCTTACTCTAAATTGCATTAGCAAATTATCTGCATTTTGACTAGTAGATGCCCATGAGGGGAATGGGTGATGTAGTTCCCTCCACCCATATGATTGTTGATAGTATGAACCGCCACCTGAAGCGATTCCTTGACCAGGTACTCCAGGAACTGGATTCATGGCCGTCCAAGTTGAACCATTGTCTTGAGAAATCATGACGAGCATATTGTCTGCATTTCCACCTTGGATATCCCAATTAGACCAGTAAGTGAATTCCAAAGGCAAAGCAAGTCCTGATAGATTTACTGGGATTATCAAAGTCCCGTCTGCATTCGCAGAATACTCACCACTTGAGTTACCGTGGAACCATGTCCCGTAAGGTTCACCCTGATTTGAAAGGTTGAATGAATCAATGAAGAGACCTATGTCGGTTGTTGAATTAACTGAAGTATTCACAAAATACCTGAAACCAATACTACTGGCATTAGCTACTAGTGAATCCAATGAGTATTGCTCATTACTCCAATCTGTTGATTGGCCAGTCCAATTATCCATCATTATCCAATTAAATCCGTTATCAATCGAATAATGAATTTCTGCAATATCATCAAAATCGAATGAACTCCAACGGTCAAATGTTAGGTTGAAGTATCTTACAACTTCTGGAATCGGCCAGAACTGTGAACGTATGTAACCTTCAGAACCTGGTTGTATTGAACCGTTTGTCCCGGCTACAAAATATCCACTAGTGGCATTTAATGGCCCAAAACCTACAGTTGAGAGATTAACTGGCATCCAAAACTCATCGCCATGTGAAGACCATGTTCCAAATTGAGGGATACTAGTTTCGAAATCGGTCATTACGCCATAAGTAGAAATTGGCGCTAGTGTCAATTCACCGTTCGAAGTTAGGTATGAGGTTTCATTGGAGGCTCCGACAGAAAAACCACCGACAGAATCTTTTGACCAAACCGATCCATTGTCTTCGGCACTAACCCAATTTGGAGCCACTTCGAAACTAGAACCCGTTATAGTCGAGTTTGAAGGTAAAACAAAACCCTCGTAGGTAGAATTAGATGGCTCCGGGCCTGAATTATTTGGAGAGGAGGAAGGGCCTTGCCAAGTTGCAATATCTGCTGATGCCCACGGAGTGAGCAGCATTAGAAAAACAATCACGCAAGCCTGTCTCACTGGGTCCACCTGAGGTGGACCCACGGTCGGTGGGTTTGAATCTTCGTCCCTAATGTTCAACGATTTTGGCTGAAGGGTTGATAGGTAGCCCGCGCCACGGCATTTAGCATGGCCGAGCGGACCTTCCTCAACCCTGCTCAAGCAAAAGAGATCGAGGAACAACTTTTTTCCACCCTTAGGCAACAAGTTGGAAGAAGTGTACCTCTGCCACTACCGAGCCAAGACTTCTGGACAAAGGTCGCACAGTTACTCGATACAGTAGAGATGGAAATTCATGATGTGTACAGAAATGTTGGGCCTTCGATGAAGATGCAGACTATCCAAAAACGTCAGGCAAACATCAGGAGAACTGCATCTGAACTCGCACGCAAGAGACTTGTTGCAATGATGCAACATTCTGCAAGTATGGCGCTGCGCACAGAAGGTGGTTCGCAAGGACAAGACCTAGCAAGCCTAGATTGGTCTCGCCATGACCCTTCGGAAAGGGATTTCTACGCTAATGCCACTGAACAACTAAATCGATTCAAACAATCGGTCAATTGGAATGCTATGCAAAAGGGCCTTGCATCCGAAGGACTTGGCAAAGAAGTAACTCTAGAAGCTGGCACAACACAACTAGACTCGTTTGTTCCAGATAGTGGAGGACTAACCGGACAAGGCCCCCCTCCTATCGCTTTAGAAGACAAGTCTGCTCCTCTGCCCGATGTTGAGATTGATGAAGAAGAAATTCTTGCAAAGGCTGATGCTTATCCCGAATTACAAGGTGTGCAGCCATTAGAAGAAGCGGCACCAGGGGTTGAGGATTCAGAAATTAGCACGCACGCTGCAGCAATGGAGTTAGCCCCTTCGAAGAAGAAAGAAGAAATGGATTTCGATGCTTGGGCTTCGGCTGAGGCCATAGTAGATGATGCGCCTGAAATTGTAGAAGATGATTCTACAGACAAAGACCAGATGCTTCGAATCAGAGTTCTTCAGTCCATGGAAGACCCAATAATCACTGTGGATGGAGAGATAACACTGGGAGCAGGAGATGTTCTATTCTTAGATCAAATGACTGCTAACTACTTGGTTGACTCAGGTGTTGCTGAAATAGCATCACTATGAAAACTAGCGCTGTTCAAAAATAAAAGTTCTAAGAGATTTTGATGAGTAGACGAAAAGTCGTATTTGGAGAGTAGTTCGTTAGAACTTGACTTTCCGTCCACTCATCGGGGTTAGCGCAAATGCGCCCTGACGCTAAGTCAGTTTCAGTTCATCGAGCGCATTGACAATTCAATGCTCACGGTGTCAGGAATTGGAATTCGAGCAACCTGTCTTAGGGCACTCTCGTCCTTTCCACTGGTGATATCCATCTCTAGAAGACGCTTGTGAATTCGCATCTCCCAATGATCGTATGTCTCACTTCCTTCACCATCAGGCGCTTTGCGGACTGGTACCACAAGACGACGTGTTGGTAGTGGAATTGGACCACGTAGACTGATTCCGCCGTTGTCACAGATTGTCTTAATCTGAGTTGCAACCGCATCGATGTCTCGATGGTTCTCTCCTGTTAACTTGATGATGGTCACTGCTGCCATGATATTCACCTCTCTTCCATTCGGATCTTAATCCAGTCGGAACTCAAGCCTTCTTCTCGATCTTCATACAGACACCAGCCGCGACGGTCTTACCCATGTCACGGATAGCGAAGCGAGACAATTCAGGGAATGTTTTCATGTCCTCAATTGCCATTGGCTTAGTAGGCTGGAAGCGAACTAGACAAGCGTCACCAGACTTCAAGAAACTAGGGTTAGCTTCTTTTCCGTTCTTGTTTGTCTTCTCTAGAAGTTCCATGAACTTGACAGCGACTTGTGCTGTGTGTGCGTGGAATACAGGTGTGTAACCAACGGATACTGCCTTTGGAATGTCCATAAGCTGAATCTGTCCAACGAAGTGTTCGTCGTGACGAACGAATGTTGGTGCTGTGTCAGTGTATCCTGCAACGTCACCACGGCGGATTTCATCAGCAGCCAGTCCACGAACGTTGAATCCAACGTTGTCTCCAGGTTCTGCCTTTGGTACCATTGTGTGGTGCATCTCGATTGACTTGACTTCAGCGGACTTCTGTGATGGGTTGAACATTACTGTCTTACCAACGTTTAGAGTTCCGGTTTCAATCTTACCAACTGGCACTGTTCCAATACCGGAGATCTTGTAGAC
>JBJLAY010000075.1:0-12348 GCA_045568475.1 Candidatus Poseidoniaceae archaeon
GAAGCTGTTGAATGGAATATTAGAATTAACACCGCTGTCATCGATGAAGGAGATGAACCATGGTTCCCTGCATCAGATGCTGTAAAGGATGCTGCAGATTTATTTTATTGGCTGATAGGTATATTCTTGATTCTACCATTTGTCATGTTTTACAGATTCATTCGGAATGAAAAATTATTTGCTGAAGAATTCGCGAGTAAAAAGGATAGGCTACTATGGCTAACTCAAAAATTAGCAGAAGGGGAGGTTTCCCATAATGATCTCACAAGAGCATTGCGAGCAGTGTCATCTCTCGAATGGGAAAAGGCCCTAGAAGTATGGGGAGATTCCGAAATACGACATTTCACTACGGGAATTGATATGGCTATTTGGTCACTGAGTAACCGAGATGAGAATAGTTGGTCACTGCTGATTGGCATATGCGCTAAAGAATGCGATTGGAATGTGGCTGCAATTAGATTTGAAGCACCTCAAGGAGAGCCATGGAGTGTGAAAAGGGTTGAACCAAAACTTCTCGCTCGTGACTCTGAGATTTTCCTCGACTCGCTAACACAAGAATCACGCATATTCGTACAAGTAGAACTTGAAGGAAGAAGTAATTCACTCGACATACACTTGTCTGGTATGGTTAATGGTGAGCCAATGGCGGCCAAACCTGCGAATACAATCTACAGAGATTCTAACATTTCTGAGGAATAATCAATTGCGCCTATCTTTGGCATCTGCAATTATCTTGTCCATCATTTCGGTCTTTCCATCTAGATTCTGTCTTAGGTCTTCTAAAGCCCTTTTCGTACCTTTATCGAACTTCTTTGGCATGTGTAATTTGCACAAAACAACAACGTCGCCACGGCCAACCCCCCTGCTAGAAGGAAGACCTCTACCTGGAATTGTAATGGTATCTCCTGAATTGGTACCAGATGGAATTTTGATAACTAGATCTTTACCATCAATGTGAGGCAGAACTACTGATGAACCCAAGGCTAGTGCGGTGAATCCCAAAGGTAAAGACATAATCAAATCCATACCATTACGCTCAAACCAAAGATGCTCTTCTATGATTAATTCGATGAACAAATCTCCTGCTGCACCTCTTCCCTGAGGTGCAGGTTGGCCTTTTCCTCTCATCCTTAGACGAGTTCCATCTTGAGCACCTTTAGGTATTGAGAATCTAAGAACTTGTGATTCGGATTGTATTCCATCACCTGAACATGACTTGCATTTTGAAGCGTAAGTTCTCCCAGAACCTTGACAATACTGACAAGCACGAACTGAATCTTGTACAAAAGGTCCAATCTGTTGTCTAACTCGTACCTGACCTGCACCATCACATTCGTCGCATTGGGTAGTAACTCCATCCTTCGCACCAGTACCTTCACAGTCAGAACATGTGGTAGGTAAATCGATCTCAAGTTCTTCTTTTCCTCCATCTAAGACCGATACTAGATCTATCTCGTGTCGAATTAGTATGTCATTTCCTTGTTGACGAGACGAACGACTGCTTCTTCCACCAAACATACTTGAAAAGAAATCTCCACCAAGAATGTCGTCTAGATTAATATTGAATCCTTGGAAGCCGCCTGGCCCAAACGGAGAGCCTCCCGGACTATTATGTCCGAAGCGATCATAATTTCTACGCTTGTCGTTATCCGATAGAACAGCATAGGCTTCTTGAATCTCTTTGAATTTCTCATCAGCATCTGGTGCATCGTTTTTGTCAGGATGATACTTACGAGCCAAAGACCGAAATGCCTTTTTCAAATCCGCAGCATCTGCTTCTTTTGCCACTCCAAGAACTTCGTAGTAGTCTCTCTTATCAGACATATTGACCACCTCGATTATGCAGTGGGGGGAGGAGGGGGTTATTCAGTCCAACGCTCATAGATCGATACCACAATTAGAACAGAATCGTTCCCCAACTGGATTGTTTGCACCACATGATTTGCAAGAAGGCTGGGGTGAAAAACCTGATTGTGGTGCACTAGTCGATTTCCTTGTAGTTGGAGAGCCGTATGCCATTTGCTCAATTGACATCTCTTGAACTACAGGGCTGCTGATTTCATTTGTTTCTTCGTTTATTGTCACAGTCTCCATTCCAGTATCGGTAACTGAAACCATTTCCATAGGAGTAGGCTTCCTCTCCTCTGATTCTATTGGTTGAATTGGAGCGATTGGGCGTTGAGCTATTACCGGTGATTGACTACTCCTTGCTGAGAGCGCAGCGCTTTTTTTGGCTTCCCTCTCTGCTTTACGATCTCGACCTCTAAAAGATGCAATCATATCTAGGAAAGAATCCATTGGAGAGGTTTTTCTTACAGCGCCAATTGTTGCATGAACTGTACCTTCGTCAAATTGTTCATCTCCAGAAACTCTGGCTTGTGCCCTTCTTACATGCTCAGCGTCAATCAACATCTCAACTTCGACTTCAGATTCGATTTCTCTATCACCAACAGGATTCACGTTCCCTGTCAAACTAGAAACTTGACCTTTCAGATTGGCTTGGCCTTCTACAGAAAGTTGGGTTTCCATAACCACATCTTTCTCCCATACTCCTCTTTCTTCTGCTTTGAACTGCTTTCCAACCGCTTTTACTGCTTTACTGCGTTGCCATTCATGGTCTCGAACGATACGGGTTTTACGGAAGAGAAATATTCCAAACGCTAGAGCAATAATGTGTAGAACTACATCCAATCCTACTGAAATTGCCATCATTTCACCCAGAGGTGTCACTAAGAATCTCAAAGCATTGAGAACTAATGCAGGGGTAAAAAGAAGAATTAGCGCAGTGAATTGCCTTGCCATCTAATTCGCTCCTTTGTTACTACAGCCATGAAGGTTTGCGCATTATGAGCGGTCACTAGGAACTCTACCTGCCCTTAGTAAACCATCGAATAAGCCGATTGTAAATGCTGTGTGAAGTATAACCAAGCATATTGGTATTCCAAGTATTGAACTAGTGGATCCTTTCTGCTTATACACCAATCCCATCAGTAAAAGTGCAACTGCATAAGTGGCAGGAGCCCACCACCATTGATGTAATGTGAAAATCATCACCAAACCAACAAGAGGAAGGAATTCTCTAACATCCAACCTTTTCGGATGCTTTAGTACAACCTTAGTTCGCCAGAATCCATACCTATGGCACATTTTCCACCAATTGGATAATGACGATCTTTTGTGCATATATACTGATGAAATATCCGAACGCCATAATTGCCATCCTGCAGCAAGCATACGCATCGATAAATCACTATCCTGGCTAGTAATGAATCGTTCATCCCAACCATTTACTTCACGTAACGCCTCGACATTATGCAAACAAAATGCTGGAACTTTTGTCTTCTCTCGGCCATTAAACCGTTGAAACTGACCACCTCCTGAACCTATGGGAGAAGAGAGTGCCCCCTCTACCCATTTCGATACAGTGTCGATTGAATCACCGGAATCTGTTCTGCACCCAATTGCTCCGACTTTGGTGCCCAGTCTTCTCTCGAGTTCCAACATATCAGAGATTCTTTTCTCAACGTGATCATCATCTATCCAAGAGTGACCAATAATCTCCAAACAGTGAGTGATATCTTCAGAAATATGTTCAAGAGCAAGATTTCTTGCTTGTGCCACTCTCTTACCAGGGTTGTTTAGTATAGTAATTGAATCACCGTATTTTGAAAGTAAATCAACTGTGCCATCTGTTGAACCGCCATCCAAAACCAACACTTCTACAGGCATTGTTTGTCGCAAGAGGCTATCGATACAACGGGTGATAAATTCTACCTCGTTGAGGACGGGCACTACTGCACAAACCCGAACCTCCATGATTCACTCGGTTCGCAACAAGAATGTCAAGGTTGGCCTATCAACTTCATTGACCATGGGCTTCTGGGCAGTATATGCCGAGATTGAAATTAACCGGGGTCGATGAAGGTTTGTCGGTATTGGTTTCTACAAAAATCACAGGTGCGGATGACCCTGAACTAGTAATGGATGCA
This sequence comes from Candidatus Poseidoniaceae archaeon, assembly GCA_045568475.1. Taxonomy (GTDB): domain Archaea; phylum Thermoplasmatota; class Poseidoniia; order Poseidoniales; family Poseidoniaceae; genus MGIIa-K1. The sequence goes on from JBJLAY010000075.1 coordinate 3,990, forward strand.
ATACTCAAAATATTTCCAGAGTTTACTTGCGGACTACCAAGTAGTCCAAGATTCCCTACAGAGCAGGATGATGTTCTAGCCTGTGAAGGAGTCCCATTGGACAGTTTTCTAAACTTGCTTCATACCCAATCAATTCTCGATACATCCCTCGATTTCATGTCTGTAAATCTTGACGCTAGTGGGACTATATTCCACATTTCTCGACAAGCAGCATTAGCAGGGAAAATTGCATTCCCATTACCTGGCGACAAAACACTGGGTGGAGTCATAACTGTAGAAATTGGTGGCGAAAACTTAGAAGATTGGCTTGAAGCTGCCACTTGGCATGGGGGAAGAGAAAATATTCCTCGAAAGGTTGGAGATGAATTCACAATGGACGAGAAGGGCGAAGCAGTCACCTGGCACTGATTGCTTCGGCTATTTCTTGGTCTGGGCCCAGCCATTCAACTTCGTTAGGACCTTCACACCATACCACCTTATCGTGAACATGTAATTTCATTTCTCCTGACAAGATCCGACACTCCATAACATGCAATCTGACTACTACATCGCCATGGTCGAATATCCAAACCCCAATACTATCTCCAATTTCGACTTCAAGTTCTAATTCTTCCATAATTTCTCTGATTAAACAAGATGAGGCGTCTTCACCCTCCTCAAATTTACCACCGGGGAATTCCCACCATCCTGCATGTTTTTCACTAGGTGCTCTCCTTGCAGCAAGGAATTTACCGTCACGGATGATTGCACCTGCACCAACATCCAAACAAGGTGGCCGTAGCATTCTGTCTAGGCATTGTAAGGCCAGGCCTCGTGCATCATTTTGTGAAGGGGGCAGGTGGAGGAAGAAGCAAGGCGTGTTGTCTTTCAAGGCCAAAAGTGTTCGATATAATGTCTCATTACACAAGTACTCCCCTGCATCTTCACTTAACACAGGAGAATCAATCATTTTGTCAATGTCCCAATCAGCAGGAATTATAGTGGATTTCAAATCACCTCGGCCACTGATTTTGATACTAGTTAGTTGTCTTCCAGAATTATCGGGGATGCGGAAGTCAAGAATATCCTTTGCTCGCATTTCAATTCTAGGAAATTCTGCTTTTTCTGCCAGCCCCATATGCAAAATCGCTTCATATTTGTTAGTACGTAACAAATTAGAAACTGCCCTAGACCCGGATTCATCCACAGACAATATCAGGGATTCTATCACACAATCTCTAACAATTTCACCTTCTAGCAATTTTGCAATATCTTCAGAGATATTGGAAAGATGTTCTCCAAAAGGTTCGAACCCGGTTACCAATATTCGACCTTGCACTTTTGGCCTCAATAAGTGTAGTTCAATGAGATTTGCGTCGCCACATTGACAAGTAGCCGCTTGTACGAGTGATTGATGGAGTACGAAGATGATGTCATCGAGGTCGTCGTACCTGTCGATGAGCCAGATCTTGACAAAATCGCCGTCAGTAAAACCATTTGGAATGAAATTACTGCAGGAGTTGGCATCTGGGGGGCATTCAGGCCCATATTAGCAGTAGCTCTCTCACTTGTACCATTTTTGTTCCTCGGGCAGCATTTTAACCGCAATCACAGAAGGGGCAGAGATTGGTTTTTACTACAAATCCCGCTTGCATTTACCCTGGTACTTTGGATACTACTCTACTTATGGTCAATATTTGATGCATGGAGAGATTCTAATCGGATTGTCTCGGATGCATCATGACCACAATTGGTTCTTACATTTGAGTGAACCACTAGCCATTTCTTGTAAGTCTAATTTATCATATTGATCGAACTCATCAGGGATGCTTCCAAAGATAAAATTACCAACATCATTGCTTTCAATGGCCCAATACATTACAGAATTATCATTGTTTGAATGATGTGGATGCTCTGGGTCTTCATGATCGTAATTGGAAGTGTATACCAAGTTTACAAGACCCAGTAAATGTCCGGCTTCATGTACGGAAACTGCTCGCTCTACTTCTTCACTTGAAGGTCGGCCAAACAGGCCTTGAGCTTCATCCACTGAATCTTTGAAAATTGCTACTGTAGAGGCATCAACTGCGACTCCCAAAACTGAAGCATCTTCATGAAAACCAGATGGGAATAGGAAGTACCAATGCAAGGTATCTGAACCCATAGCGTCACCACCATGCTTCCATCTAGCATCACGTATGTCGTCGGATGACCAAGTGGAATCTATCTTGAAGTCTATTTCTTCGGCAACGATTTTTATTCCATCTGGCTTATCACAAACCTCTTGCAATCTGGTTTTGACTAATTCCATAGCAACTGGCTCGTATCCTGCCTCAAAAAGGAAATGAATTTGCATTTGCTCAAACTTGTCGTCCTGTAAACAGGCTAAGGCTAAGCCGCCAGGCGAACCCCTTTCTTCGTCATCATCCAATACATCTCCAAAACAGCCTGCTAAAGAAGAAGATACGAATAATATGGTCATAAAAAATAATCTCATTATATCACCTAAAAATCATCTGGAATTTCAGTTGGACTGAATAACTGTCCGGGCCCTGCTGCTTGTGACAATTGAGTTCTTACCAGATGCTCCCATGACCTGATTACCCCTAAAGCATCACTTACCAACATTTGTTCTTCCTCTAATGTCACACGAATCAATGTATCAAAGATATCCATTCTGTCCCTGTCTACCAAAGACAAGGCCTTATCCAAGTCAAAGGATGATTCACTCTCAACGGGAACAACATCCAAAGGCCAAGGATTAGCTAGATTCTCTGGAAGGTTTTCGGAATGATCCTGTAGTTGTTTGAGTAAGCGATTTGTCCAGCGTGAAATCACCATACTTGTTTCCAAAACTGGCATTCCAAGTTGATTGATGAGGTTTACCATTCGCTCTTGCAGAGTAACCATTGATTCAGGACCAGACATGTGCCCAACCTCATTGATTCATTGTTTCGATATATTGGTGTCCATAGTGAGACCATTGTTCCGCAGTCCAACCCTCTGGCAACCCTGATGGAGGCAAGGGCGGGCCCGGTTGAATTGCGGGCGCTGCTTGTTCAATAGTTGGCACAACTTTGTCAGCCATTTCCTCTGCAACCTCTGCTGTTTGGTCGGATTCATCAACCTCTTCGCCTCTCTTAATACGACGCATCTGGACCATAGTCCAAACAGCATACGACATTGCTCCCAAAGCGATTAGATACATCACTACTGATAATTGTGAATCTGCGATTTGTTGGGCTAAAGCGTCACCGTCTCTCTCTACTTCGTCTTTGATCAGTAGAGGACTTATCGAGATTCTTTCTTTTTCTACGCCTGAATCCAGCAATAGTATTCGATGCTCTAAAGTGTCTCCAGTAGAACCATCGGCTATTGCATCGAGTTTCACTTGTACTACTCTTCCTGATGGGGCGTCGATTGAAACTGTTGAAAGGGTCTCCCAGTCATCCCCTGAAACAAGACGTTGTAATACAAAGGTTACATTTCCTGATGCACCGGAATTACGTGCTTCCATTGACAAATAGACTGATTCTCCAGACACTGGAGTCGGATTAGACCATTTCCAGAAAGTGTCTTCTCCTCGTAAACTGATATCAGGACCTGTAAGAGCCATAGGCCAAGATGCTAGAGGTTCATCTATGGTATTCCCTTGACTGTTGTATGGGTTCCCTGATGCATCAGAACCTGTGACCCAAACATCGATTGTGTAGGATGGAAGAAGCATAGTTGCCCCGCCATCAGTTAGGTCAAGATAGCCAGTCCAGAAGAATTGATCTTCAAATGGAGTTGTTTCAGGTAATGGTGAGGAACCCCTACTGATTTCGGCATCTCCTGCTCTTACTAGATAGTGAATAACTGCAGGATTATCCATGCTAAACCCTTGGTCATCTCTGGTTTCCAGCATTACCTGCAAATCACCTGCCAAAGAGATAGGAATGTCTGCTCCCGGTTCAATACCTGCGATGTATACTGCGTGAATTGTAGGCCTTTCGCTATCGACAGCTAAACGTAATCTTGGCTTGAATTCAGATTCATCCACTGCCAGTCCAGGTAAGTCCACCAACTTCGCACGCATATCCAAATGCCCACTACGGACATCTGGAACAAGCATGTCAATACTGAAGTAGCCGCCTTCACGGCTTGTAGTAGTCCATTGATTATCATAGTCGCCTAATTCGATGGTGAATGAACCGGCAGGGGCTGGAGTTTCATCTTCTGCGAAAAGGACCCTGCCGCTAAATCTCAAAGCTTGGCCTGCACCGATTAAAGTCTCATCAAAGTCCGGGTTGTAATGATTAGTACCGTCACGTAATTCAATAGCAAGTATATGGCCTGGTTGTGTATCAAATCTCAAATCGTTATCCAAACTCCATAGGTCATTACCTAAACCTGCTTTGTGGATATTACACGGAGTCTCTTCATCTAAACCACAAGGCTTGTCTTCAATCCAGACCTTAGGTATGAAATGTGATTCGCCATTAGTATCCCAGATTTCAGGGAAGTTCCATGTTAACTGGAATTTGATTGATACTACCATACGGGATTGATTGTCGGGATCAAGAATTACTGACGAGTAGAGATTAGAAACCGCTAATCCTGAACCGCCGCTCTCAAGGTATATCTCTGGAAGTCCATCTGATCCTTTCGAAACCTGTGCATAAATTGAAGTTTCTCCGTCATCGAAATCTCCACCCAGTGCTAGTTGGATGTAGTCTACATCCCACCAGCCGTTGATATCAGAAACCATGAATGTAGCTGTATACGAAATCCCCGGGTGTAGAGGGGACATGTCATCATGCCCCAATATAGTAGAATTGTCAACATCCATTACAGGTTCAAACTCTTCACGGATAACATACCATGACAGGGAATTATCCCAATCAGGCTGTGTCACACCGTTTCCTTCTCCTCCACAAAATTCACCAGATTCAATATCACAAACAGGTGAACCACCCATTGCAATGACATTTCCTTGCCCATCCTCTCCAGTCACATAAAATGCGACCTTCTGTCCATGAACTAGCATTGAATCATCAATTAGGCCATTGAATATATTCAATCCACCCGCTCGTGTTTCCGGAGTTGTAAGCGTCTTAGACCTATATTCGATTGGCTCTGGGAGACCGTTGAAATTTGAGTCATCACATTTCTCATGTTCTCCGGCTTGACAACCAATCCAATAATGCAAATCCACGGTCTGCGGAGGATCGACTGAATCTTGGATTACAATTTCCAATGCTTGTCCTCCAGGTGAAGGCGGGCCCTTGTGCATTTCAGAAGACATTAGAGGGCTAGCAAATAATACGAGAGGAGCATTTCCATCAAAAATTAATTTGATTGTGTTGTACCCTGGATTCACGTATTGTGAATCACTTGACAAATTGACAGCTTCTACATACAATACCATGCCACCAGGGGCAGATTCAATAGGAGATTGGAAAGACATATTGTACTGGCCAAACGCAGGATTACCTTCCGAATGAAGAACAAATGGTTCCCCGATAGGGTCGCCATCATAAGTTACATTCTGTCCTATTACTCTAAGATCGAACTCTCCGGCTTTAGGTGAAAGTGCCGAGTTTTCGAAATTAATCGCACCGCTAATTGATAGGTTGAACCCACCTCTAACCCAATCACCAGGGTATAATTCCCTTCCAGTTTCTTCCCAAACTCGCATTCCATCTAATTGAATATCATTCTCAACATTGAGTGATAAAGTATCGGTTGTCCAAGCGTTGACCTGAGGTCCCAAATCATCGTTCATAGAGACTACAGCTTCCATTTTTCTTTCATCGTCCCATGTCCAATTAACACGCATTGGCATCTTGACCGAAACTATACCCGCTGAATCAATTGTTGATGTACAATTACCGACATCGAACTGAACTATTCCGTTAGCATCATCAACAAGGCTACAAGTGTCTCCACGTATCCAATTGAATGCAGGGTTTTCACCATGTGAGTTGTTTAATCCAATTGTTGCCTCTGTGACCCTATCAACCAAATCACCATGCGCTAATCTTACCACTAGATTGCGGTAAACACCATCAGGAGCGACTAGATTGCCTTCCAAAGAAGCATCCATAACTCTTGTTTTCAATCTATATTCAATATCAAGATCTGTGATTTTGACTCGACCGGGAGTATTTGCTTTTACTGCGATAGGGATTTCAACAGTGCCCACCCCATTACTTGGGATATGACTGTTAAACGCATCAACCAAAGTAGGTGTATCTGAGACTTCACTACCTACTTGTGAATCATCAGAGGCCACTACAGAACTCTCGTTAAGGAATAGAATAGACTTCCAATCCCAGATTTTGTCATCACCAACATCCAATTGTGGTTGATCTGGGTAACCTTCTTCATACCAAAGAATGAATGAATCTACTACCGGGGTTTGTGCATTATCTGTTGTTCCCATCAGAACAGAGTATAGCAACTCATTGCCACCGCCTTGAGTAGAAAATGACACTTCCACATTGTTTGAAGCATCTTCCCAAGTAGTGCCGTTATCGTTCGAAACTTTCACAGTAATCGAACTAGAACTTGGAACATCTGCGACCCAAACAGCCCTGACCTTTCCGACATTTGTGCCAGTTGATACTTTTTGACTTGTCCAGTCACCAGTAGAAACGTATGAAGTAGCATATTCCAAATTTATCCACCATGATACTGCTGACGAACCAATTAGTTGCATTTTCCAAATGAGTTCATTTCCAGGGTGTGAGAAGTGAATTGTCTGGTTTTTACTGACTGACTCCCAATGTGTCCCATTGTCTGCACTTACCCAATAGTCCACTCTATCTCCTTGACTTGGAGCAGACCAATGATTTTCCACATTGACCGCCAATATATCTTCATCAGTAACGATGGTTTCTCCAATCCAAGTAGTCGTACCTGGTGCAGGAGTTGTTGGGAATGAGATGCCCATTCCAAATTCTCGATAATACAATGTTTTTGAGCTCCAAGTTGAATAGCCAGAATCCACAGTAAGCAGTCGCTCTCCGTCATAATAAAGTCCATACCCCTTCGCAGTCACATCGCGCGTTCCAGTTTGTGGAACAAGGGATGATGATGAACCTGAAACTGCCCAAACACTGATTTGGTCGGTGTCCTGATAGTACGATCCTTTCATACAACGCATATAGAAGAAATTATTGTGAACGGTTAACCCGTGAACATTACTGGTTGATTTACCACATTCAGTAGAAGAAGAAGAACCTGAGGAGAATACGTACATATCCTCACCTCTAGTATACTGGCCATTTTCTCCGAAATCGTAAGATACAAGTCGTCTTTGAGAGCTGTGTGCAACCCAAATCTTTCCAGTTTCTCTATCGAAAGAGATTCCATTATACTCCCCATATTGGGCAGAGATATCATAAGATTCAACACAATTCCAAGTCCAATCATCTGATACATCAATTGCTAGAAGCCGTATATTTTGGAGAGGGGTGCTAGTGGAATAGGGATATCTGTATGTTGAAAAGATACCATACAGCATTTCATCGTCAGTAATAGTCCAATCTTTGAACCCATAACCCTTGTAGTAAGTCGAGGTTGGGTCTTGAGGGAGTGTACATGAAGATTCGCGTTGAAGATCAACAACGATATCCCTGCTCACATTGTTGGGATGCATTCTGTTGACAACTTTATCGAACGATGAACCGGTATATGTTGACATGAATAGCCAGTCATGATTTCGTAAAATGGCACCCTGGCCTTGAGCCATGAAATTGGGGCTGGTAACCTTTACCTGGTTGCTCAAGCGGTTTTCAGTAGAGTTTGCAGTATGCGGCTGTCTAATTGCGAAACTCCCGTTATCCAACCAAGCATTAGAACCCTGAACAGTTTCTTCATCTAGTGAATGAGATGCAAATTCGAATTCACTTGAAGCTAAACCTAAAGTTAAATCCTCACTTCTGGAGTCCATACGGTTAGAGTAACCATCCATCCAATCCTCGTATGTATCAGTACTAACTTGAGACCATCCTGTTGAAGATGCTCCGGACAGAGTCATTTGAACATCAATTACTTCTGCCCCCTTTGGTATTGCCACTTTGGTAGTCTTATCCGCGCCACCTTGATACAATGCAATATTTTCGATGTCGCCATCTGAAAATGTGTATATGTGCCTCGATGAACCGTTTGCCTGCGCCTGTCCGACGAAGGTCTCAGCAAAAGGACTGAGAGGTGTTAGAACTAGCAACATTAGCATCATTGTCAGCATAGCACGGGTAGAAATCCTCTGCGACATATGATTCACCTATCTTCGCGACATCCGACATAAGTCTTGAACCATCCGGCGTCATGTCACTACAGAAATCCCCCTTTAGGGGGAATTCTGATGATTATGCTGTATTCCTACTATCGT
>JBJLAY010000076.1:0-12153 GCA_045568475.1 Candidatus Poseidoniaceae archaeon
GTCATAATACACGATTAGATCGATAGGACCATCGTACTCGTCAGAGTCAGAATCATCATCGCCAAAGCATCCAGCAAGGCTGGCGCATAGTAGGGTGACAGTCACGGCAAATAGACGGAAATTCGTCTTCATCGCTCTATCCTAGGAGGTCCTTGTCCAAAAACCCGCCGTTTGCTCTCCAAATATTGTGTCGGTGGGTTCAAGAACGGAGACCGTCGCCGATGGCTTGCTAGCGGGATAGGTTAGCATGGTTCGACCGACGGGCTCATAACCCGTAGATCGATGGTTCAAATCCATCTCCCGCTACCTTTTACAGCCCTAGTTCGTACTGTATGTGTGATAATCGTGTGTTGGGACTAAAGAGTCAACAGCGGCTTGTAATTTCGCATCTGCTGCCTGTTCTCCTGACAAAATCGCTGCGATCTGCCTTTCAATATCCGCTTGAATTTCTCCCCCTAATACAATGCCAACTCTTTGCGCATCTGCGGCAGGTCTGTTTTCGATTTGAAGAATATATGCGCCGTTCTTACTTACTACAGAGCCAGCAAGAGGGTATAATTTGGCTAATCGTTTGGTGTAGCCACATTGTTCTGCAACATCTAAGGCTGCAGCAAGATGGCCCGGTTGCAATTTTTCACACTTCGCAAACGCCTTTTTTGCCGCTCCACCTTTACCAGCATTAGCATGAATAAATCCAGCTAAATGATAGTCGCCAGCCGCTGCAACAAGATCGTGACCAACAGCTTTCGCATGCTTTTTCCTATGCTTGTGGAGTAAGCCGATTGTGATGCGAGCCCGCTTGTATTTTCCTCGACCGTTCAATACAGATGCAAGGATTCGTAATCCTTTGACAAGAATGCCCTGAGTTGAATCATCTCTACTTTTTTGAGCCATTAATTGGTCAACTAATGCAGAAGCCATAACCTCGACTCTTTCACCACGACCTTCGCGATGGTATGCTTCAAGTTGGCTGATAGCCTGCTCTGGGTCAGCCGCTCCAAACATAAGTCTCAATTGCGTTATTGGGGCATGATGTTTAACACTTGGCCACTTTAGCACAAACAGATGGAGAGGCATCATTCAATCCGATCGATAGGAGTAATTGGAACTCCTGGTTGTGGAAAGACAACTCTTTGTAAGTCTCTAGATTTACCTATAATCAATCTTCAGGATTATGCCAAATTGCATGGATGTTTAGGTGAGGTAGAATCTGACGGCTCAGCGCCAGTAGATGTCGATAAACTTGCTAACTTATGGCAACAGCCAAGCACCCTAACTCTTGTTGACAGCCATTTGGCGCATTACATGCCTGTAGATGCACTAATCGTATTACGTTGCCAGCCTGATGAATTAAAGAAGCGTCTTGAATCTCGAAATTATACTTCACAAAAAGTCCAAGAAAATGTCGAAGTTGAGATGCTTGGCGGACCTTGGAATGAGTTGTTAGAAGATAAAAGGCCAATATTCGAAGGCTCAGAGGGAGTTAGCGATTGGATAAAATCAGGCTGCCCGCCGAATACTACCCCTGATACAGCCACCGATTGGCTTGCTTAACCATAAGTAACAAAGGTCTTGGTTTCCCGACAGCGCCACATGGCGCTCGAGAAAGGTCGCAATCTATTCAAAAATCTCAGCGAGCCGTTGGTATCTCGCTTGGAGGGTGTAAACCCTGCAACTCTAACTTGGCTGACATTACCAACAGGGCTTGCAGCAGCATGGTTAATGATGGAAGCAGGCGAAGGACAAGAAGGCGCTTTGATGTTCTTTGGTGCTGCAGTATTGATGGCTACAGCAATGGCATTAGATGGCTTAGATGGCAATCTAGCCAGGGCAACCGGGCGGGTTACCAGATGGGGAGATTATCTCGACCACACCTTAGATAGAGTATTGGACGTAGTTTGGATTCTAGCACTTGGTTACAACATGATTTGGTTTGGACATTTTGAATTAGCTTGGATAGCAGCAATGCTCACAATGTTTGGCTCATACCTAGGCACTCAAGCACAAGCGGTTGCAGGTAGTAGAAATTACGGCGGTTTCAGCCGTGCTGACAGAATGGTCTTGACATTCGTAGCACTTCTTGGTGCATCGTTAATGGCATATATGGATGCAAGTTCCTGGGGTGAATGGAGCGGTATTGAAATCAATCCGATTTCAATCATTTTAGGAATCTCAGGAGTTGGCGGAATTTACACATTCATTATCCGATTCATCAAAGCCCGCGCAGATTTGCAGTCCCTCGATTCATCGAAGCCTCTATCAAAGGCGAAAGGCAATGATTCTAACGATGAATGAAAATTTATGTCCCGGGACAGGCCAAGAAGTCGAAAGTAAGCCCTCTTTACACCGCCTACGGCGGTATCCTCATAACGGATTCATTAAAACCAACCAAGTGATGACCGGCGATATGCTGAACAAAGGCAACCATAAGACGACCTATTTCGTCCTCTCAATCTTGCTTCTTTCTTCACTTCCATTGGTGTCGAATGTTAGCGCCGACCAAGGTATTCCTGAGGAATTGCAAGCGCAGGACATAGCCGCAGTTTTCGATCCCGTAACAGAAACTACAACAGTTAGTTGGAGGAACATAGCGCAGTCAGGTGGCGACTTCGACTTATTCGAAGAGCTATGGGATTCAACCTATCACGTCTATCGAAGCGCAGATCCAATTACTTCTGGAATGCTTGCAACTTTACAGCCATGGCATTCAGTAGTTGCATGTGATTCCGAAAGTAACGAGCCATGGGGCACGAATCCAAACAAGTGTCGAGGCTCAGCAGGTAATCATCCTGGCCATTCAGCGACATTCCAAGTTGGTGCAGGGACTGATGGCACATTTTACTACGCAATATCCACGGAACTAAGCGATGGGAACATAACCGACACATTGACTGTAAATTCAAGCGTATTGTATGAACCTATTATCGAAACCGCAACCCCTATCCGTTCTCCATACAACATTGTGGCAAATTTCAATCCTGAGACAAGCCAGACATTCGTCCAATGGATAAATTACAATTCAATCAACCCAATTCTTCCTGAAGATGGTTTAGATGCTTACCAGATTCATCTATGGCGAACCGATAACTTAGTCGATAGAAGCAATGGCTTTGACCTATTAGATGGATCCCCAATTGCAGTTCTGAATGCTACGGAAACTCAAATCTATATCGATGTGCCTCCAATGACAAGTAGAGAGTCTTACTACTCAGTGACCTATCTTTTACCTAATTGGACTTCACCAGGTGTGGATTACGAAGATACAAGATTCTTGTCAAACAACGCAATGTCTAATGCAATCTTAGAAGACAACACGCCTCCAACAGACGTATCTACAGTTGAAGCGCTATTCACTCCGAGTGAAGATGGTACTGGAGTAACAACAATTGTTTGGGACGACATACTTTCAGAGGACGGGGAGCAGTATCGAATTTATCGTCATGGAGAATACTTCAACACCACTAATAATCCATATGTCCAACTGGTAGGAACAGTGCAGGAAGGAGTATCAGAGTTCCAATACACAGTGCCTTTCAGTACGTATGGGGATTTCGTATATTGTGTAGTTATCGTAGACCAATTTGGCTCAGCTAATCCAAACGTCCCATTGTCAGCATGTGATATTGTATCGGAAGATTCTGATGAGGGTTGGGTCAAGGAGCCAACCAATGTCAATGCATCTTTCATTGGAAACGGAGTTACCAGAGTTACTTGGACTGACCAAGTCGGTATTGAAGGAGAGCGCTATCATATTTGGAAATCGACTTACAGAGTTCAAGGGGCACAATTCTCAGAAAACCAATCACTAATGTGGCAAGGTAGCGTTCCTGATGGCGTTGAACAGTTTGATGTCCAACTAGCAGACGGCCTTACTTCAGCGACATCACATTATTTCGTAACCAGTGAAGCATTGTACAATTGTCAAGGGTGTAATGGCACAATGATGTATACAAAATTAGTTCAGAATTGGGATGGTCCAATTGTGGAAGATACAATGCCTCCACAAACAGGTCGAATGTTGGCTCCACAGATGATTGGAGAATTGAAGGTAGTTGACTTGGAATGGCAAAATGCTGCTAATGAAAACGGCGAGACTTACTCATTGTACCGACACTTTGGAGATCCATTCGGTGATGCGGAGTTCGCAGTATCGAACTATACTGACTCAGGCTGGGAATATGTCGAAGGACCCATTCCGGAGAATGGTTTCTCTACAATGATTCGTCAAATTCCAGTCCCTGAAAATACTGAAAGAGATGTTTGGTATGCATTAATCATATCAGATTCGTATGGAAATACAAACCCTGAAATCCTTCCTGGAGAGAACTCTGTCTTGGTCGCAGAAGACACTATGGCTCCATCTTTTACTTATGCAATACATGATGAAGACAACGTACCTATTACTGGAAATTCGTTAGTTCGTGGCGATTACACCTTGCGAATAGAAGTTTCAGAAACATTGGAAGAGGAACCAATGATTAACATGTCAACATCCAGTGGTGGTTCATTAACTGGCGATACCGAGTTAGCCATGATTAAGCAATCTGAAAACAGCAATGACCCTAACAAGGGACCAGAGTATTTCCATGTATTTTCCATCTCATCTATTGCAACAGCCGGTGATATTTTGGTTACAATTAATCTGACTGACTTATCATTAAACACAATTGATGTAGAGATTACTGATTATGCTATTGATGCTAAAGCACCTCTAGTAACAATCTTCAGCCCTACAGATCAAGATGATGGAGCGAAATATCTCTATGGCAACGATATCAAAGTAGTAGCTGGCGCTACTGACGATGTAGAAATCGTATCGATGCAAATTAGATTTGTTCAAAATTACGGCACATCTTCTTCGGTCACAGAACCGTGGAGAGATGTAACTGGATTGACTGTTAACGAAGATGGCGATTGGACAATAGAAATGAAAGTAAGTTCAGGTAATTACCTACCTGGTATGCATGAAGTTTCAGTTAAGGCTACAGATTCTGCGGGTAACGAAAGAACTCAAAAAGTGAAATTCATCACTGACTGGTGTCGCCATAGAGGAGACGGAGAAACCATCTGTGAGTATTCAAACCCAGTACAAGATGAACCTGATGTCATCTATCCTGAATTGAATGCAACAGACCCACCTTACATGATTGCCTGGGTAACAGCAGGAATCTCTTTGCTAGCGGTAATTGCATCTTTATTCGTAATATCCTCTGCTATGGCTGGCCCTAAGAAGAAGAGAGATGATGAAGATGAAGGCGATGACTGGATGAACGAATTCATCGGTACATCTGCTGAACCTGATATGGCAGAGATTACAGGCGGAGCACCTGCTGAAAAGAAAGTAGAAAGCACCCCTGAACCGGAAGAAGATGATCCATTCGCAGTTAATGTAATCACGCCTAAGCGTCGCAGAAAGAAGAAGGCTTCAGACGACGATGATGACGATGATGACGATGACGACGACGATGAGAAACCGAAGCGTAAGTCAAAGCGTCGTTCTGCAGGTCGTCGTAAAGCTACCAAGCGGAAGAGAAGTTGATTCACATGAGTGAAACATCCGACGCCCATATTGGGGTATTGCAAGCATTTAGCCCATTACATAACAAATTGAATTGGTTACTTTTAGCAGTCCCAATTACAATCTATTTTTCTATGATTGCTCATGATACAGGCATGAGTTTCGTATTTTCAATGATAGCAATAATGCCCTTAGCATTGCTGATGGGGCACGCTACCGAAGAGATTGCATTACGAACTAGTGAATCACTTGGTGGATTACTAAACGCTACATTTGGCAATGCTGTAGAAATTATCATTGCCGGACTTGCAATTTACACTGCAGCAAATCATGTCGACCAAGCAGATACAATGATCACAGTTGTTCAAGCAAGCCTTATTGGAAGTATTCTTGGTAACTTGTTGTTAGTTCTAGGATTGTCTTTACTTTGGGGTGGAATAAATCATCAGAAGCAAACTTTCAACCAACCAGCATTGAGTATGAGCGGTTCACTTCTTCTAATGGCTACGCTCGCAATGCTGATTCCAACCGCTGTTGATATTGGTGGAGGGGATTCGGGTAGTATCGTCGATTTATCTCGTTATGCTTCACTTGTGTTACTGTTGATGTACGGCCTTGCCCTGTTATTCCAACTCAAAACACATTCACACATGTTTGTTTCAGATGGAGAAGTAGAGCATGAAGAACCAACTATGAGTAACAAAGACGCATGGACGTTATTGATACTGGCTACTGTTCTAGTGGGTTGGATGGCAGAAATATTAGTTCATTCAATCGATTCAGCAGCAGATGAATTGAAAATGCCAACATTATTCATTGGTGTAATCCTATTACCATTATTTGGTAATGCTGCTGAACACTTTACTGCAGTAATCGTAGCAGGCAAAGATAAGATGGACTTGTCTCTAGCAATAGCCATTGGTTCCAGCGTTCAAATCGCAGTTTTCGTAGCGCCATTGATGGTAGTCTTCGCTTGGGTTATGGGAGTAAATTTGTCCCTAGAGTTCGGCCCAGTTGAGACAGCAGCAACCTTCCTGTCTGTATTAGTCGCCAATTCAATCCTAAATGATGGAACTACAAATTGGCTTGAGGGAGCAATGCTCCTAGCATGTTACACCATTCTTGGACTGAGTTTCTGGATGATGTAGGTTCACCGTTCGGTTTATAGTTGGCCATCTAACGGAGAGTTTGCTAATGATGGGCGTGGTGATGGATTGGAAGAAAAATATGTCTTGCCATTAGGAGAAATTCCGCATAATATTAACGCAATTCTAGAGAATTATGTTGCATTTGCCAAAGAATTCCATTTGAATAGCGAGATGAAACCATCTACACTGACAATAAAAGATTTCGTGGGAGCATGGGATGGATTTGGAAAGGCTTGCTTGTTCAACAATTGCAATAATAAAAATAATTGTGAAGGTTGTAAAAACAATATCGAACGCCTTTCAATGTTACGAAGATGTAGTAATCTGAGCGATGATTACTATAACTCCTGGGAAAGGCATGCAAGCAATGTTGACAAGGTATCCAAACACTTGTTTGCGATGCTAGATACAATAAAGGATAAGATTGATTCTAAAATCCATGATTTATGCAGTCAAAGTAATGATATCAATATAATTCAATGGTTACAAGAACCAACCTTGCGTAAAGACAAGAATGGTAACGATACTGATAATTATGATTATTCCCGAATTGAATCTGAAATTAATGAAATATTGGTAAGACAATTTCTTTATGATTCCGATTTGGATTATATTATCAAGCTAAAGCACGAATCTAGAAAATTAAGAAACGCCATCACCCATTCAAAACAATGCACCAAGTTGGGTAAGGAATGGAAAGACATTGATGCAAATAGGACAATCAAACAATATAATGACTACTTTTCCTTGTTGAAGGGCGGGGAGAGCCTTAACCTCGTAAGAGAAATACTTCTTAATTATCTGGAATTGATGGGTTTGGGGGAGGACTGGAGTGGCCTACATGAAGATGGCAATTTCCAATTCTATTGTACAAGACAAGAAACAAGTTCCTTGGTTGCAGAAACTAAAGTAAAGAATGTAAAAGCCTTGTTGGGGTTGGTAGAATGGAGTGATTACATCCCAGTCTCTTCCAAAGATGAATATGGCGACGAGAAACCTGCAATTGATTGGCTGATTGAATACCTCAAAGATCTAAACATGGTTGATATCAATGGCGATGGTGGTTTGGGAAAAACAGCACTTTCATATGAATATATCAGAAGAGTTACCGATGGCGAGTTGCAAGGTACTATCGTACCATATGAGCACATAATTTTCCTCACATCGAAAAGTGCTAATCAAGGAGAATATCCTACAGAAAGGTATCAAATTAGTAATGGAGACAAAACCCTTAATCCACGAAATCCTAAATTAGGTATTGGTACTTTTATTCCCGGTATGGCCTTTGCTACTTTCCTTTCGAAGGTTTGCACATATAGCCCAACAAACCCACATTCATCCGAAAAGAATGCAATTGACATCTTAATGAGTAATCGGTTTTTAGTTGTAATAGATAATTTTGAGGATGTTGAATTAGAAGATAAAAAGCAGTACAGTAGATTTTTCCGGAAAATAACTACTGGTAAATCTGATGTTATTGTTACTAGTAGAACTGAAGATAAGTCTAATGTTGGACAGAAAATAAAACTTGATATTTTGAAGATTGATGAAGCTAATGATTTGTTAGTTTCTCGATACAGGCACATGACAACAAAAAGTCATTTCAAACATCGGAATAAAGATCTCGATGAATTACTGAATTTGAGAGAAAGTAAAGAGGATTTACTGGGCAGTATAATCAATAAAGCCTTCGAAGACGAAAAGGAAAAAAACGCTTTCAAACTCACTGCCACACATCCTCAAGCCTTGTTCTACCTGGTTAGTTTGCTCGGCGATGAAGATATTAGAGATGAACTTGATATCTCAGGAAACACGACGATATCAGAGTATATCCAACAAATTGCTAAGACTCCAAAGTTCGAGTTATTGGAATACCACAAAAATCTAACATTATGGTCAACAAGGAAGGCTTACGACCGTGTAATACAAAACAAAGAATGTAAACTTGTTCTCGATATATTAGAAGGGAAGCCCTCAAACCTAGCAGAACTTCAGGAAGAGTTTAGTTCCATGGGTGAAGATGTTTTGCTAGTGTCTGGGGCGATTCAAATACTTGAATGTCATCAAGATACTTTTATTTCAAAGGAAGATAGTACCTATTATCTACAAAGTTCAGCATTGAGATTCTTGGAAACAATTGGAACTTCCAATCTTGGTGCTATCACTAAAGATATAGAGCAAGAAATTCATCAAAACGCCACTTATCCAGATGTAGTAGTTTCTGATTTGGAAACGGTTCAAGAAATCTTAGCTCATGCAGAAAATCCTGTGAAATATATTGCGAAAGTGAGAGAATTCCTCTCCCAAAAACCGAATATTTCTTCTCGGAAATCTATCCATATTGATACACTTACTATATGCACCGACCTTTGTTTAAAGTTACTTTCTGAGGGCGAGTACTCAAATGAAGGAGAGAAATTATCTTCATTAGTTCGTGATGTGCTATTCTCTTGTTTAAAGAACGATAATTGTGACAATGTTTACCATGCAGATATGGGCGATATAATACGCCTTTCTGTTAGGCTAATGTCTATCGAAAAGTCGAATGAAAATTTGAAAAATTGGGTACTTCATGCAGGGGATGACGTTAACGATATTTTGTCTAAACTTTCTCCTGAAATTAAGACTAAAATGTTTCATATATTTTCTAGCAACAAACAATTGTTGCTAGGTAAAGATGATACAGAAGAATATATGTTATCTTGGGCGAAATTCGTATCAGTATTTTCCTCTTACGGTTTCTACTTAGAAGAATCAGCAATGGAGGTAATAGATATACTGGCTGAACATCGTATCATTCACAATAACCCAATCTATGACTTGTTTGAAGACAATTTAGAAGACGCTGAATTAAAATCTATACAAGTCCTAATTTCCAAATGGACTACTTCAAAACCTTGGAAGTATGATTATTATGAACTGAGAAATCACTTTGAATTGGATGGAGAGCAAAAAGCTTGGAGCAATGCGACTGAGTGGAAAACGTATAGGATGTTGCCTCCATTCACAGCTGAAGAAATAAAAGAAATGGACTTGCGTCTGATGCTTTATGAATTAGACAATGACAAGGTGGTAGAATTAGAACCTGGATATAAATATACAGCATCTTATTCTAAAACTAACCCGTACACGGGAATAATTAAAGTAAGATGTATCGATAAATTTCAGCCCAAGAAAAAACCCCTCAATGAGTCATCTTTGGTTGAGGAAAAGGAAGTGGATGATTCCTTGGTCAAAGAGACAATTCGAATACTTACTCAAGGAATTAACCAAAGCCCAGAAAATTCTTATTCTCATTCAGAACTTGAAAGAAGTTATCTTAAAGAGCATGAAATCACCATTTTTGAGGAACTTGATGGCACTGCATTCACATCATCCTCAAGTTTTGTAGTTAACGAAGTTATTCCAAATATAGATTCTTTTGAAGCAGGGATTGAAGTAGCCGACAGAGATCAACCAACTCAATATTATCGTATTAGTACGAAATTGACAACCATGAGAGCCTCAGAAATAGAGGAAGAAAATATTGGTGCGGCTAAAACTTGGATTACATCAACTAATCGTGGAGATCTAGGTTATCTATACGATTCTTCAGCAGCGAGAAAATTGATCGTTGATATCAGCAAATCTCTCAGGGGAATAAGTTTTGATTTCGATGGACAATCTAAGGATTTCGCTGATCGCTTCAAAACTAAACTTTCCGGAAGAGATAAACGGATTCAGAGTATGAGTTGGATTTGTGCTTTTTATTGCCATAAATTCAGGAACATTCACCCAGATGAAAAACAGTTGTCGTTTTATCTAGCGCAGAACCTGGAACGTAAAATTAGGCAACAAACTCATCTATCTCCTGATGTCATAAAGTGTATCAGAGAATGGTCTGATAATGTTTTAGAACCTCTGCTTTCGGCGGATAAAAATTTCAATAACCGGTGCCCTGATTGTCAAAACAATTCAATCAATTCTTCAGGCAAGTGTACAGTTTGTGGCTATAGTACATTCGCAATTAGTAGTTCAATAGATGATTCTAACAAAGGTTCAGTAAGCGGCTATTTTACAAAAAAAACCTGAAGATTTAAGCATCTTATACACTCCAACCTGGTTAAAATTTCAGAGAAAAACCCTTACTGAATTTTTCGAAAATGGCAAAAAATCTACTGAGTACGAGGAGATTTTGAATCGCCACTCAAAAAGAATTACTAGAATGATCAAAAGTAACCCACTTTGGTGGAAAAATTATTGCAAACTGAAAGAAATTGCAACAAAAGTCCTCGAGGATGAATTGGAAAATTATTCACAACAAGAAAATTTAGATGTTGATCAATGGATAATCAAAATTCTAAAGGAAATTGGCTGTGATGAAGAAGTAGTATGGGACGCTTTAAATAAACTAATTTGAAGGAGTTCTTATGGATGTTAGCGGCGAGTTCTGGTCACGATTCGACGCCTGGGCAGGTCCAACTTTTGGCGTATTATTGTTCATATTAGGAGTATTCTTGATGTTCAAGGGTGCAAGGAGCATCAAACTCCTTTCTTTCGTCACAGGTTGTGCTATTGGTCAATTAACAAGCACATTGTTGTACAGCAATCTTAGCAGTTTCACTACTCTGTCAGAAGGAGACTTCACACTTTTAGCTACCTTTGGATGTGGTGTAATCCTATTCATGGCAGTCAGTTTGATGTCTTTGGCTGTGACTGCCTACATCTCACTTCACATCATGCTGTGGGTCGTCTCAATGGTTGAAGCCCAGGGCTATGATGTTGGAACAGAATTAGTTGGAGGTATTTTGGTTGGTATTTCTTGGCTAGTTAACCGGTATCTTCGCAAGAACTTGTATCTGTTTGGCTCTGCAGTTCTAGGCTCTCTAATCGTAATCTATGGCTACCTGGTGATGAACGGGGAGATTCCTTCTGAGATCAGTATCATGAATCCTAACATGCAATTAATTGGCCTTGCATTGTTCTTGAATTCGGTATTGATTCAGCGTAAAGGTGCTAAGGACTTCGATCTTCGGAAAGAAGAGGCTGATATGCAAAAGAAGGTTGTAAAGCAGCAGAAAATCGACAACGATAAGCACGGAAGAGGCCGGTTCATGCAGCCAGATATTCTAACTCAAGCAGCGATTGAAGAGCGTAATCAGTGGTATGACCAGAGTTACGACCTCAACAAAAGAAGTCGTTACTAAGTCACTCTTCACGGTGTGTCCTAGGCCTATTTCAATACAACTAATGCCTCTACCTTAGTTGGCGAATTACATCACGGATTCTCTCATAACTGGCGCTGATACCGAGGGTATGTCGAATATATTTCACCGAATTAGTAATCGAATAAATGGACTCAAACGATTCAATCAATGCCAACAGGTCTTCATCTGAGATTGTCCTTCTTTGTTGCATTGGAGGTAATTTTTCACATTCCTGATAGACTTCTTCCAAGCGCTTAATTCCACCAATGAGATACTGATTGAGTAACTCCGAATTTAAATC
>JBJLAY010000077.1:0-11846 GCA_045568475.1 Candidatus Poseidoniaceae archaeon
TATCTCCAAGCAAATGGAAGAAGTCATTGCAAATACCCAATATGATTCAACTGAACAAGTCTGGGAAGATTCTGAAGAACCTGAAGACTCCGAAGCCGAAGAGTTGGAAAATCTTGAGAAACTCAAGAAAAAGCATGGTAAAAAGTAGTTAATTCTCAGGGTTTATAGCACCCCTTACAAACTGACATTTTGCTGTGGAGTATCAATACGGTGTCCGATAATTTTTGGATAGATACTGATTAATTGGCAATTTAGAATACAACAACGTAACAGGTGAGAATATGGACAGAAGATTAGATGACGCATTGGAAGAATTAGACGATTTATTGAACGAAGTTAAGGAGTTGGGTGAAGAGATGGGGCACTCAGGAGAAGAATCACATGAAGGTGCAGTTTTCACAGTAAAGACTCCGTTCGGTATGTTCGAGGTAGATTTGGAAGATTTTGAAACTAAAAAGAAGCTTGCTAAGGACAAAATCAATCCGCCTAAATTCTCTCTTGGCCGTCAGATGACTAGAGATTTTATCGGTGGTGAAGACCAGATGGACTTCAGATATTGGAACAACAATCTGGGTTCTCTAATCAAGTTGCACATGGACGAGTTCTACTCACCTGCTGATTTGGTCAAAGAGTTTGACCTTGAGGGCAAAATGGAAACTCAAGCAACTTATGCTAACATCCAACTTGGGGACATAGGTTCTCAACGCTTTATGCAATCAGGTTACCGTTACTATGAGAGAGATGGGGAACGCTTTGCAACTATTCTGTCCAAGGACCAAGATGGCGATCAACGTATCGTCTTCATCACAGCAACTGAAGGTCGTGGATTAGAATTACTGGATGAATTGGAAGATGACTTCTATGCAAACGGTCCACTCAATGGTGCATTTTTCGACATAAGTTACAACTTTTTGAAGCGTAGCGATATGGTTGATGAATTACTTGCTTGGAATCCTAGCATTCGTTCACAACTACAGAAGGATGTATTGGATTTCTTACGCTTGATGCCTATCCTTGCTGAAAGAGGCCTTCCTAATTCACGTGGTATCATCTTGTCTGGAGCACCAGGTACTGGTAAGACGATGTATGCAAAGTCACTTGCAGCAGAAGCCGAGACAACAACAATCTTGATTTCTGCAGAGATGATTCAGCAACGTCATGATATCAAGACTGCGTTCAAACTTGCTCGCCGCCTCTCTCCTTCATTGATTATCATCGAAGATATCGATACTGCTGGAACAGTTAGTAGAAAGTTCACTGACCACCCAATCCTTGGAGAGTACCTTCAGGCAATGGATGGAATGGAGCCTAACAATGGAGTAGTGATTCTAGCAACTACCAACCACACCGAGAATATCGACCCTGCTATCTCAGACCGTCCTGGTCGCTTCGACCGTATTATCGAAGTTCCTCTACCAGACAAGAGTCAGCGTAAGGAAATCATTCAGAACCTTCTGCGTAATCTTCCTACCAAGTCTCCTAGTGGCAAAGTTATCGACAAGATAACTGCCGGCTCCAAGGGACTTTCAGGTGCTTGGATTCGTGAGCTTGTTCAGACAGCGATGATTGAAGCAATCTCAGATGGTAGAGAAGAGATGGAACCTGCTGACCTAGAACTTGGTCTGAAGGATGTATTGCAGCGTAGAGGGATGGCCTACAAGCCAACTCCTGGGTTGAATGACAAAGGTTTCAGAGGTTCTGAAGTTTCAGTGGTTTGAGATCAAACCTCTGTGACATGGAATATGTCATGCTTAGGGTCTCCACCGGATTCAACCAAAGTGAAATAGCCTTCAGCTAGCAGTTTCTCGAACAGTATGATGTAAGCATCTTCGGTGAAAATGTTGTCAGCCTCGTAATCTGCTGCCTGGATTCCCCAAATGTCCTTGCGCTTGAATCGACGAGTCTGAGGGTATTTCTGGTCGAATGCAAGCGACTTGCATCTTAGGAATACTTCAACTTGCGACAGGAATCTCTCCTTGTACTTCTTGTATTGGAACTCATGTTCCATTTCTTCAGCAGCTTCAATTGCTGCATGCAAGAAATCAGTTCCCACTCCATCTGCAATTTCTTCTAGGCGTTCTTCCATGTCCTCGTCCCAGATTGGGAATTGGTTGTGTTCTCGGCGGTATTGGATATCTACTTCACATCGGAAATCTTCGTAAGAGATCTCGATTTCATTCTCTGTGATATAGTGTTCATAATTGACTTCAATGATTGCATCGTAAATTGTTGCTACTGACATACTGTTAACCTCGTCGCTGACCTTCTAACCTGCTGACTCGACGGTCTAAAAATGTAATCCTAAAATCGCAACGACACCATATAAACACTAGGATTTGAGCGGTTTGAAAACGTCTTCCAAACCACTGAAATTTCTTATCAATCGGACTTCAGTTGTTCTCAGCAGTTGCCGTGATGGATGCAATGACCATGTCAGCTTCTTCGCCAACGCCAATCTTGGTAAGAGTTACAACGACGTTGCATGGTGCTTCGCCACTGCATAGGTCATCTCCTCCTTCAGAGATTGTGATTTCTTCTGCAACACCCCAGATACTATCTCCATCCTTGTCCCATGTACAGTCAGATGTCGCATCGCCGCCTTCAACGCATAACTTGGATGCGCCTCCGTCAACTACTATGGATACCTTTACGCGTTGCCAGCTTAGGGCATCACCGGAAGTCATCTGAATGTGTACTAGTGCATCTTCACCATTATCAGACATGTCTCCTGCTGCATCTCTATGACTGAATGACCAGACTGTTACAGTAGTACATTCAACCGTGGTAGTTACAGTTGTAGAACTGGTAACTACTGCTGGGTCCCGCATTGTTATCAGTTCTGCACTTGCAGCATCATTTGAATCAACAGCAATCAAAGCAATGGTTGTAATTAGTTCAGAGTTTGTTGTAGTAGTAGTGGATACTAATTGTTGATCATTTACACATGAAGACGTCTCAACATCTTCCGTAGTATTTGTTGCGACTGTTTCAAATTCGGTCACCGGTATTTGCAAATCAGTAAAACCACGATACTCAATTAATGTGTAATCGATAGTTCCGTCTAAATCAAAATCATATCCTATGTCTATCAAATCGCCATCAGGATCAACCGCTGCATGGTATACTGATGCATTGCAGATGTTGCCATTACATTCTTCAATTGAAGCAAATCCAGTTTCCAATACCGGTGCTGCATTTGGTGTGTGCTCATGATCATCTGCAGCTTCAGCAGAATCGCCCATTCCAAAGCAACCTGCTAGAAACAGTATCATGGTCAGTGTTAGTACGTTAAAAGTCCGTATTTGGCTCATGTGTTTCCCTCTCACTTTGGGCATTTAATACTAATGCCTGCATTCGGTTTCTAGCGTTGTTATTGGGTGTTTGGTCGGAATCAGGTAGTTTGAGAACCGATTATGTCATGAATAATGTAGTAGGTTAGTTTATTTACCGTCTTTCTAACTTTATCTGAAATGACTAAACCGCTGATGGAAATTATTCAGGGCAGCGCTACCCTGTTGAAGATCGCCGAGAAACCTCTCGGAATCGGTCTTTCAATAGGTCTAGTTGCTGGTGGTGCTAATGCACTAATCCTTGGTATTCCCTTGTGGCTATCTCTCCCAGCAGGGGCGATTCTTGGACTCGGAGTTTGCCTGATTGCTTGCCCTGGTATGAAGACCGAATTGAAGGCTAGGCGTGACGCTGAAACTCGACGTAAAGTTGCTCTTAGAGCCAAAGCTCGAACTGCTAGTGCTTTCACAGCGTTCGAATAATCATTCTTCGAACATTAGTTCACTGGGATCTTCTTGCCCAATCATCTCGGACTTTTTCTTCTCAAGTTCTTCAATTTGCTTTTCGAGTTGTTCAAGTTCATTGCTTGCAGGAACATTAGGTAATTCTTCTTCCTTTTTCATTCGAGAAATCATTACTCCTGCTCCGATTAGTAGCAGTATCAATGTTCCAACTGCAGCATATATCGTCGACCAGTTGCTTGCATACTTGTTGTCTGGGAAATCATCTGCATTGTTGCCTACACCATCATCATCGTCATCGAATTGTTCATCTGGATCTTGAGGGAATTCATCGGTGTTGTTTCCAACTCCGTCGCCATCATCATCATGGGTTTCATCAGGGTCTTGTGGGAATGCATCAGAGTTGTTACCTAATCCATCTCCATCGTCGTCATGTGTTTCATTCGCATCATCAGGGAAGGCATCTGAATTATCACCTACTCCATCTCCATCCGAGTCAGTAGTCTCGTTCGCATCATTAGGGAAATCATCTATGACATCTGGTGTTCCATCACCATCAGAATCTCCTCCGTACTGGGTTGGGTCGTAAGGGAATGGGTCAGAATTGTCTCCAACACCATCTCCGTCTGAATCTTCAGTTTCATTGGCATCATTTGGATAATCATCGACACCATCTGGTAAGCCATCACTGTCAGTATCAGTTCCTCCCGAAAAAGTGATTTGTGTAACTATTACATCATGAATTGGTCTGTCATTTTGCCCAGTCGAAACATCAGAGATATAATCAATAAAATGCATTCCTTTTGCAACTTCACCAAATACTGTGTGACAGCTTTGTGATGAGCAATCTTTGTTATTGTTTTCAACACAACCGCCTCCGTTAGGAGCCGCCTCTTGGTCTCCGTCTAACCAGCAAGGGTCTGAATCGGAAGGTACGATGTAAAATTGGCTTCCATCTGTGTTTAGACCTGCATGCGCAGCAGCCAGAGACCCGGCTCCGTGCCTTAATCCATTAGTGTGTTCACTTGGGAGAGACCAATCTGAAGTCGGACATGTATGGGCAGTGTAATTTGTACCGTTTTGGTTTGCAGTCTGTCCATTACAATATCCTGCCCAAAATGCTGCATTTCCTCCCGAACCTTGTCCAGTTTCGAAATCACCACTTTGAATAATGAAACCATCAATTACTCGATGAAAAGGCATGTCGTTATAGCAGCCCATAGTTACCAATGTGCCAAAGTTGGCAGCGTGCAAAGGTGAAGTAGTTCTGTTTAGTCTTAATGTCACATCATGAGTATTCATTTCAAGCCAATTTCCAGGCTCAGGTCCTGCCCTGTCCCATGGTAATCTGTGCTCGATAGTCATTGTATAGTGGTCGTAAATAATTTGGTAACCATTTTCTGCAAATGTTGCGCAACCATTAGGGCCGTATTCCTTCCATCCAGTTGAGAGATGTATCTCGCCTAAAATCTGAGATTCGGCAATGTTTGGTGGAGGTGCACCATTTGCTTCTACAACCTTTGCAGTAATTGTCAATTGATACACTCCTTGCTGAAACCTAGAAACACTAACCGTTACATTGAACGCTTCTTCGGCATTAGGTCCCAAATCAATAGCTCCTGGATAACTAACAGTTAATCCACTTGCATAAGGTTGAATTTGAATTCTTTGTGAATATGTATTAGGATTTGTAACAGTACAGTTGATAGTTCGCTCATGATAAGCAGGTTCCCATGAATTACTATTGTTATCACGTTCAGGTTCTATCCATGTATCAATCCATATCAGTGGTAGTGTTCCCTCTGATGATCCATTTTCAGTGATGGAATTTTCACATTGCAGGTCAACTGCTGGAGCAGATATTGTTGATTGGGCTGAAGTTTGTAGTGGTATTGTTCCAAGAACAATTAACAATACTAGTAAAATCGCTTTGCGCATGTTGATTCCACGGTTAGTGGACTTAATCAATGCAGTGCCGGCATCAAAGTGAATTGATCGCTTCTTCGTGGTGGGTTAGAAGGTTACGTAGTTTGACCTTCATTGAAGGAGTCATCATGTCATTGTCAACAGACCACTCGACAGGGTCTAGGATGATATTGCGAGCAACTTCGTATCCTTTCCACTTAGGCTCAAGCATGTTCTTTGCTTTCAATTCAGACAGTAGCCAAGTCTTGACTCCTTCATCATTACACATTGCAGCATCGTCAGCAGGTACTGAAACACCCGCTGCGGATGCAGCAGCTCTTAGTGCACCACTTGCTGGGTGAACGATAAGGTATGTGTTTCTCATGTTGCGTCCATCTAGAACTGCCTGCTCAACAAGTGGGCTGAGTTTCAAGTTCTCCTCAAGAGGTGCTGGAGAGACATACTTTCCATTCTCTAACTTGAACTGACTCTTTACACGGCCAGTGATTGACAGATATCCATCAACCATCTTTCCTAAGTCACCAGTTCTGAATCCACCATCTTCAGTCATTACTTCAGCGGTAGCCTCTGGTAAGTTCCAGTAACCTTGCATGACATTAGGCCCGTATACTACAACTTCTCCTTCATCAGGTCGGTCAGGATCGTCCCATGCACTCTTATCGATTTCAACACGGACACCATTTGCTGGCATTCCAACAGTGTTTAGGCGAGACTTTCCTTTGCCCATCCATCCATTTGCAGATACAAGGGGGCTGGTTTCTGTAAGACCATATCCTTCGTAGCAGTTGAATCCAACTTTCTGAACGAATTCAGCAACGTCAGGGGATAATGCAGCAGCACCAGACATACAGAATCGAATGTTTCCACCGAATCGTGCACGTACCTTGGCCCAAACCAACTTGTCCCATAACTTGTCAAAGAATCCACTAGGTGCAACAGCGTCACACTGAACATCGGCCTTAGCAATTCTCTTTGCTGCCGCTTTCTGTGCCTTTCCAACAAATAATTTCTTGACTCCAGTTGCGCTTTCGAATTGAGAGTTAACACGGTCGTAGAACTTGTTCCAAACACGAGGAACTGCCAATAGTGCAGCAGGCTTGATTTCGATACACTCGTCTGCAATCTTTGTTAGGTCAGAAATCAGATTGATGTGAACTCCCATTCTAATCATCCAGTGTAGATCGAATGTTGAACCGAAAGAGTGAGCCCAAGGCAAGAACGCAGCGTTCTTGTCACCAGGGTATAACTCGAATACTCCCTGTACACATAGTACGTTAGACAATGTGTTCCAGTTGGATAGCATTACTCCCTTAGGGTTACCAGTTGTTCCAGATGTGTAAATCAGGGTAGATAGAGCACTTGGGTCATCTGCGATTTCTGCTAAGTCTTCTGCAGCACGCCCTGCTTGAATCATTTCAGTCCATGAGCGGACTTCTACACCCTTTGGGGGTAGTTGGTTAGCAGGTTCGCCTCCAAGTAGAATCACTCCTGCCTCAGGCCATGCATCATCACCCAGTGCACCACATAATTTGTCTAGAACCTCAGTGTTCTGAACAGCAACGACCTTTGGAGTTGCATCATCAAGGATGTAAGCCCAATCCTTACCATGTTGGTGAGTGTACATTGCAGTGTAAGCAGCGCCTAGTGCATTTGCTCCATATGATAGAGCAGCCCATTCAACAGAATTGTCTAGGATGATTGCAACACGATCGCCTTTCTCTACTCCAATGTCTCTCAGTCCCTTAGCCATAGCAGTTGAAAGGTCACCAAATTCATTGTAGGTCAGGTGTATTCTTGCCATACCTGGGCTAGGTATGTATCCGAAACAAGGTTCATTCCCGAACCTTTGCTGACTTACCATCAGCATTTGGTACAAAGTCCGAGGATCATCGCCCTCAGGTTTTATCCATTGTCTATCTGAATCTTGTATTGGCCAAGCCATTTCTTTCGCAGGCATGTATCCATCAGAGCCGGTATTGATTATGAATCCTCGCCCAGTAATATCTTACGCACATTAGCTCTCCAATCAGCACCATCATTACGATTTGCAAGTGGAGATGCGGGTGAAGGATGCCAGCATGTTGTAATCTCGATATCTAGGTCACTAAGAGCCAGTTTAGCTCTTTTTTCAGCATACTTTCCTATGCCGATTACACGTGTAATTCCTAAGTGTAAAACCACCTCTCGAAGATGCTCGTCACACACATTAAGTAACTTTTTTACAGCGTTTCCGCTGATTTTGTCCGGCGTGATATTTTTCCCAGTTTCACCCAGCAATAATAGTGGGCAATGATTAACCAAAAACACATGTTTGTGAATCTCTTCAGGAGTTTTCCAAATCTGTTTCAATAATCCCCAAAGTCTAGTTCCACTGATTTCTTGTCGTTCAAAATCTAAACCTTCAATCGGACGTTTAGGATGTCTGCCTTCTGGATCAGATATATCCCCTGTAATGTTTAGGAAATCTCTAGCGATATGTGTTGCACCAAATGGCACTCCACATTGGGCCATTCCATATGGCCCAGGGTTCATTCCTAGCAACAATGTAGTCGCTCCAAGCCCAGAATATTGTGAAAGATATGATTCATGATATTCCCATGCGTAATTTAATGGATTTGTCACATGGGCAAGATTTGTCTGTTTCAAAATTGATTTCGTTAAAGAATCGCATGACAGAGAGAGTTTTTTGGCGGATTCCATAACTCCCATATACATTCTGAGCGTGCATTTGATGAAAAAGCGCTCGGCCAAAACGGTGTAGCCAGCAACACCGCTTCTAGCCGCAAAATTGTGCGATGCCGTGAAATAGGGTATAGAACGGCCGAGGGTTGATGGGTGCTAAAGTCGGAATCGACGATATGGCTCTTCATTTCCCACGTTTATACATGGATATGGAGGATTTCGCAGAGATGCGTGGAGCCGATTTCGGCAAATTGAACAAAGGTCTAGGGCTTGCTGCAATGGCAATTCCCGATGTCCACGAAGATACAGCTACGATGGGTGCAAATGCAGTTTGTCGTCTGATTGATCGTAATGGAATAAATCCTAGAGATATTGGTAGAATCTATCTTGGTACAGAATCTGCTCTAGATGGAGCAAAACCTACTGCTACATACATCGTAGATATGCTAACACACAGATATGGTGAAAGATTTGGGCAAGATTGCTTCCGTGGATGCGATGTTGTTGACATGACATTCGCTTGTATTGGAGCGGTAGATGCTCTTCACAACACCCTGGATTGGGTTGCTCGTGGAGGCGAAGAAGATGGCCGCATGGGAATTGTAGTATTCTCTGATAATGCGAAGTATGACTTGGAATCCTCAGGCGAGTATACTCAAGGAGCAGGAGGTGGCGCTCTTCTTGTTCGCCACAATCCTCGCCTAGTTGTAATCCCTGACCGCTGGGGGGTCTCAACAACACCTGTTCACGACTTCTTCAAACCAAGAAGAGAAGTCTCTATTCAGAGTGTAATCGACCACGTATTGCAACTTGCTGCCGAAGCTGGTGCTACGATTAGAGATGGTATGGCTGAAGCAATGATCAAACATCTTCCAGAATCAACCGTTCGCAGACTAGGTATCTTCGCTCACGGTGAAGAAAACGTCAAAGTTCACAGAGATGAACCAGTATTCGATGGACAATTCTCTAACCGCTGCTACCGAGAAGCGGTCAAGCAGGCTTTCACACACTTTAGTGAGAAAGCAATCAAGCAAGGAAGATTTGACCCTGAAATGGATATTATTCTAACCGAACAATGGGCTCGTATCATCATGCATTTGCCATATGCTTTCCAAGCAAAGCGAATGTTCCCAGATGTATTCCGTCATGACCGCCAACATCTTGACTCATGGAAGGACGTTGAATCTGAAATTGGCCAAATGCCGCTAGAGGAAGACTTCGAAACCGTTGAGGAATGGGAAAAGGAGATGGATAGTTACCGTCGTGCAGTTTCTAAGACGGAATCATTCAAACAATTCGTTGAAGATAGAATCGAGAAGGGACAACGTGCATCTTCTCTGATTGGAAATCAGTATACTGGTTCGATTTTCCTAGCTCTAATGTCTACCTTTGAGGCTGACTATGAAGAGAATGCTAACCTTGACAATATGACTCTAGGATTGTGTGGATATGGATCTGGTGCTAAAGCAAAGGTGTTTGAGGCTGAGATTCAACCTACATGGAGAGAAATCGCAAGTCGCTGGAATCTATTCGAAAGACTGGAAGGACGAATGGCAATCGACCGTGTTACTTACGAAGCACTTCACAAGGGATTGGCAAGAGAATCTATCATCACTCCACAAGGCGAATTCGCACTAGTCGATGTTGCTAGCCAAGGTGATGAAGAAGGAATGCGAACCTATGCTTGGGTTGGCGAGTGACCTACTTGCAGTGCAGATTGTTAATTCTAAACATAACCCAAGTTTTATTGCTTTAAGTCGAGTCAAGATTTCATGGTCAATACCAAACCGTTAGCAATATTTGCTGCGGTTCTGATATTTTTACCAGTAGTTTCTACATTTGCAACAGCAAATTCAGATGCTGCTGAATTTTACGAGATTGAAGCCTCGCCAAATCCCTCTATACAATCAGATGAGAACTTAACATTCCATGAGTTAGTCAATACTCCTGCTGGGTTAGGTCATATATTTGCCAACAAAACTACCGTCTGGTTTGGTTTAGATGATTCAGAAGATGTAGAGATTTTGTTCACAATGAACGAGTTTTCCCCTAACAACTCTATTTCCGTAATGGATATTAGTCAATATGACGAAAACGACCTTACAATTGTGATAAAGATCAATGAATCTAATGCAGTTATTTACTTTGGAAGACTATCATTTTCTCTAGACAATAATTCAGGATTAGAACTTGCTTGGGATATACCGATGGGGATAAAATTCTTCTATAATTCATCTGAATACTGGCCAAGATTAACAAGTCCGTATCATTATCCCGGACAATACAGGTACAGTGATGAAATAAAGATACATCAAAACGAAAATGGGTCTTTCCACTTGCTATTTACTGGTTATGACAATTACCATTCTTTGGATCAAGGTGGGTTGTGGTATGGTCTTTTAGAACCAAATACGTATCTTAACAACGCTACTAATACCACATACCAAAGGTTCGACTGGGTTGTCTCTCCTTCGTATCTAAAAGAATTTAATCCATTTACTGCTTTCAAAGAAATTGATTTAGTTGTAGATGAACAAGACAAATTACACATCACATACGTCGAAGAAAAGGCAGCAGATACTGAAATGGTATTCATCGTGGATACGTCAGGCTCTATGTATTCAGAATGGGCAGATCTTTGTACTGTTCTATACGGTGGCAATTTTGCATCCGGCGGATACTATGAAGGATTGAAGCCCTATTTTTCAAATTACAGCGTTTCCCTGTTAGAGACCATTTACGGTCTTGGTGGAACTCTTCCAGACGTAGCAAGCCAAGGAAACTGTGCGGCTCACAATAAGAATGCTGGACCGAGAAGTACTCCTCTTGGGCTTGTTGAAAACGACACATCTGGCGGACTTCGTACCCTCCCTGGGACTGTTTACAACGGCGCAACTTACACAGGATATTCTGGTGAAGACTGGGGACCTGGTTCAAACTGGGCATGCCTATCTTGGAAAGACTCGGTAGGAAACGTTCCAGGAAACCCACCAACATCTGCAGACCACAAGTGGAATCCTAACGCAGGACGAATTGTTCTGCCAATCTCTGATGAAGGGCCAAAAGATGGAGATCCATCTCAGCAAGCAGACGATATTGCTTCAATTGATGAAGCACACGACAACTGCCTGAATGCAGGCGTAGTCCCTGTCGGCCTATACGGTCAATCCTATGGAGGAGCAGGCAATATCCAGTCTCACATGAAGGACCTAGCGCACTGCCCCAATGGAGTAGTATCAATACAAGCTAGAAACTGTCCAGGAAATTCAGTACGTACTACTGATGCTGGTGGTCAAACCTACGAATTCCCATCGGGAACTGGAGGCGCTAGCCAGATGACACTTCTAGAAGAAGCATTAACTTGGCATGCCGTAAATCAAGGCCTATTGAACTCGAATTCTAGTTCACTAAAATATATGGTTATTGACCCCTTCAATGCGATAGACAACACGGTGAACTTCTCAACACCACATCGATTCAATAGTTCTG
>JBJLAY010000078.1:0-11567 GCA_045568475.1 Candidatus Poseidoniaceae archaeon
CAGCCAATCGAAGCAACCAATCCAGTAATTATGTTCTGTATCGTATTCGGTTTATCGATGGACTATGAAGTATTGATGTTATCAAGAATCCATGAGGAATGGGAGAGGACTGGAGACAACACATTGGCGGTAGCAAACGGACTTCAAAGAACAGGGCGTCTAATCACAGGTGCAGCAGCAATCATGGTTGTTGTATTCAGCGCATTCGGACTATCATCAGTAATAATTTTGAAACAGATTGGATTGGGTCTTGCCCTTGCAATTTTGATAGATGCTACCATCGTAAGGGCACTAGTTGTCCCGGCTACAATGAGGCTGATGGGTAAGTGGAATTGGTGGAGTCCAAAATGGCTCGGCGGTTCAAATAACGCTGAAGATATAGAGAAATCCGAGGAATGAGTGGAAGAACATTACAGCAATTAGGAGATCAGCAGCTCTTCCATGCTTTGTTCTAGTGACTCTGTCTTTACGCGATTTCCTTCCCCATCTAGCCGTAATCCAAAGCAGAGTTATTCCTAGTGGACCAGTGAAACCATGCAGACTGCCAGGCATTAATCCTAATCCTGTGTACCATCTCGCTACAAATGCAATCATCACAGAAATTATTGCAGCCAGCAATATCCTTTCCCCGACTTTTTCATGCCGTTCGATTTCTTCTCGGCGACTCTCTCCTTTCAATTCGTGACTTTTACGCTTCCAGCCGTATTGCCACCACATCCAAGCGAGAATGGCAACTGCTGTAATGGGGTGCAGCAACAGGATAATGGTGTTTAGCGCCTCCATCAATTAGGCTTCAGGGGGTTCCACATCAAGGATGTTTGGAAAGGATTTGTTAGCCGGTGGCTCTAAAGGGCTCCGGCATAGCGCCCACCCCGTAGGGGTGAAGATGTTACAAGAGAACAACCTTTCATCCTGCCTTGATTCGGGGATGAAGGACAACCTTCCCCCTGCCACTCGGCAAAGAATTGTCACCAAAACTCCAGAGTGGCGAATGCTAGAAAAGCCTTGGAAGTCATTGCTTCTGATAGCATTGAACGAATTACAAGTTCCTAGTGATGATGATGATAATTCGGGGCCATCTCCTTCCATGATGAGAAGCCGTAGATCTCCACGCGGTCGTAGAACCTCACGCGGTGCCGGTGGGCCAATGGAATGGCTTCCAGAAGCAAGTGCCGTTCTGATTGACGATGGCTCGCCAATAGCATACAGGCTAGCAATTCTTTTGATACGCAAAACCCTATTTGCAGACGATTGGGAAGAGTCTTGGGATGAGATTGTTGACGATTTACGCAATACAGTATCCTCTGAAGGCGTGCATCCTGTCTGGTCTAAGATGGCTGAAGCGACACCAATTCTTGCTCAATTTGCGGCCTTCCCTCAATCTGAAATTGCTGAAGAAGAGGATGACTCATACGATTTAGAAGTCTCGAAAATAGACCCTTCAAACTCAAAGAGTTTAGCGAACACATTGTCCAATCTGGAAAGCAATGTAACCAATGCAACAGTGAAAATAGCCCTTCAAAAGGCTCGTGCACAAATCAATGGGAAAAAGGGATTGAGAGACATTGCAGGACTCGAAAACCTAGAAGGCGAGGGTAGTGTAGTAAGTGCCTTGTTGAATATTCATCTTGGAAATGATGCAACAGATTCACTGAAAGAATTAGCAAAATTCGATTCTGAACTATCAGCATCTCTTACAGATTTAGTTCAGCTGAGAGAGGGCAATGCAAACGATTGGAACGCTTCACGTTCTTTATCTGGTGATGATGAATTGTCGAAAGCTAGGAAGAAAGCAGCGTGGCAAATCATGCCAGAAGAAGCCTCGAAACTTAGTAGCGATGAACTTCAAGAAGGCCTGGAAATGGCATCCACTTCTCAACAAAAAGAGACGATTACTTGGTGGAAGTTAGCGGCCTTGGTTCGTGAAGGAGCGTCTGAAATTGCTTTGGAATTATTGACTTCATTATCTGTCGAATCTGATGCGGACATGACGATATTAATGCCATTAGTCAAGCAATTAGGCGAAGAGGCGTTTGCTTGGTTAGCATCGCAGATTGATAACCTGGCAGAAGACTCACTATCTGAAATGATTACAGATGGGGAAATTGGAGTCACACTACGTGCTGCTACTGCAAGACGATTACATGATATGGGAGGATCTGTTGAAATCGATGCATCGATTGACCTTTTTACTCGAGGTCTAGATTTGACAAGACTAGCACAAGTTTTGCTGGTTGATGAGCAAAGATGTGCGGACCATCCTTATGCAACATTATTGGTGGCACATCTTCTACCTGCTAGTTCAAAGGGGTGGGACTTTGAAACCATAAGGGCTGCTAGAAGAAACGCATTGTCCACAGTCGAAAATGCTGAGGTACCTGACGCATTCTCTCCAGTCAGCCGAGGTCTTATTTTGATGCTCGACGGGGCCCCTAGTACCGATGACAAATGGGTTGTAAACACTCTCGATAAGAATGGAATCAAGGCCTTCAATAATTGCAAACAAGCCCTCAAAGATGGGGGAGATGGTTTAGCGGATTCAAAAGTTCTTGATACGTTAACAAAGAGCGTAGAAGATGCAAAATTGAGCGATGTCGAATCAAGACTATTCTATGCGGTTATAGGCACTTTACGATTGAACCGCGCCTCTTGGTTACTTCAGACTGGAAAGTCGTCCGAGAATGTTGTAACTATTCTGGAAGGCCTACTCTCAGGAGAGGTAACTGCTATGCCAATGATGCAAGCAGTTCGCCATCTTGTTCTTGAGTACGACATTGGTTTGGCGAACTTGGTCAGTTGGTATCAGGAAAATGATCCACTGTCCCCATGGCATACACTTGCAAGAGCTGCAGTTCACGTTAGCAAAAATGATGAGTTGAACGCTGCCCGAGATTACAGAAGAGCGGGTGACCACGAAGCATTTGATTATGAACACAGAATCCTCCTCCATCGTAAAGCACTGATCCACCTTGCACACGCAGAGCAATGGTCTGAGGCAGTTTCTTTACTAGAAAAAGAACCAGCTCTAAAGTCTGCACTTTCTCGCAGATTCCAATTGTATCTCAATGTCTCACACAGCGCTTCAAAGAAAGGAAAAGCAGATGAAGCGACAAAAATGTTGAAGAATTACGTAAAGAGAACAGAGATGGTCAATCAAGAAGACCAGCAAGGAAATACCCAACGCGTAGAGAGAGTACGTCACTCAGAAGAAGAATTAGATATTCTCAGGAACTATCCAAACTCACACCCTCGTCCTCTTCCCCGGGAGCCTTTCTCTGGTAGAGTTAAGGCCGCATTCAATACATTGCAGAGGGAAAGAAGGCGCAATCGTCACACTCACGAGAACCGATATGCTCAGGCAATGTTACATGACCCTACAGGAGAGGAAATCTACGAAATTGCTTTGGAAGCATCAGCCGATAAGCCACTAGAAGGCTTGATGTTACTCGAAAGGGCACAAAACTCTGGAAAATTCTCAATTCTAGATATCAAGAGACTAGTTGCTGCTGAACGTGGCTTATTCGCGACTCATCGCCATAATATGCCAGTCAAGCAGCGTTCTTACCTTCGTAACCTAGCCCTGTCGCCACTGGTAATTATTGATACAAATATTCTCATAGATGAGCTTCAGCACCGTATTTCTGATAAATTAGGAATCAGTGCTGAAGCCTCGTTAGATATCAGTGGAAGCGGCCAGTTCCATAGAGTTCTAAAGCACAGAGCAGATGAAGGAATCATCCAGATTTGGCTTCCTAAGGTGGTTAGGAGTGAGTTGGAATCGATTGCAGGAGATTTAGATCGTATCAGAGGTAGGTTCTCAGATACCATGGTATCAGCAGAAAAATTAGATGAAATTCTAACTCCGGACGCCCTACAAGAAATAGCATCAGGAATCATCAAAGATTTCTCATCATGGAAACCAATGGATCTACACCTTGAAGATGAATCCAACAATGAAACTATCAGAGAAGATATGGAGAAATTCTATCTTGAGCATACTGAAGTTTATGATGAAATAACTGCAATGAAGCGAGTTCATGGAGAGCCTATACGAACAGTAATCAAAGACAAAGACATCTATCCAGAAGCTGCAGATAAATCTCTGATGTGCTTGGCAACCGCAATGGCAGATAGGCCACTGGGTGAACTTGGAAGTATTCTAATCGCTACAAGAGATTCTGATTTCACTCTTGTAGCACGAGCAATAGAAGAGAGATTTGGTTTCGGCGTAATAGCAAACAGTCGCGACCTCAACACTTGGTTACGCTGATATTTCAGAAATCATTTCCAATCACATTTTGGAGATTATTGCATCACCAAATGCTGAACATGATAGCAGTTCAGCATCATCCATTAGTCTTTCAAAGTCGTAAGTTACAGTCTTAGCAGAAATTGCCCCTTCCATTCCTTTTACGATTAAGTCAGCGGCTTCGCCCCATCCCATGTGTCTTAGCATCATTTCAGCAGAAAGGATTAGTGAGCCAGGGTTGACTTTGTTTTGTCCTGCATATTTTGGTGCAGTGCCGTGTGTAGCCTCAAAGATTGAAATTCCAGTGTCATAATTGATGTTAGCACCAGGTGCAATACCAATCCCGCCAACTTGTGCTGCAAGTGCATCTGAGATGTAATCTCCATTCAAGTTCATAGTTGCTAGAACTCCGTATTCAGCAGGTCTAGTGATGATCTGTTGTAGCATAGCATCTGCAATCACATCCTTGATAGTAATCGTGTTACCAGTGTTGGGGTTAGTGAATGTACACCAAGGCCCGCCATCTAGCTCAGTTGCTCCGAACTCATCCTTAGCAAGTTGGTATCCCCAATCTCTGAATCCACCTTCTGTGAATTTCATGATGTTGCCCTTGTGAACAAGAGTCACACTTTCTTTGTCATTGTCAACAGCGTACTGAATAGCGGCGCGAACAATTCTTGCAGTACCTTCTTGGCTGATTGGTTTGATTCCAATTCCAGAAGTATTTGGGAATCTAATCTTGTCAACTCCCATTTCATTGACTAGGAAATCGATGACCTTTGCAACTTCTTCGGACCCTGCTTCCCATTCAATTCCAGCATAAACATCTTCGCTGTTTTCTCGGAATATAATCATGTCAACATTTTCTGGAGACTTGACTGGAGAAGGAGTTCCTTCATACCAGCGTACAGGCCTAACACATGAGTAAAGGTCGAGTTTCTGCCTTAATGCCACATTCAAAGAGCGGATTCCACCGCCAACAGGAGTAGTTAGTGGTCCCTTTATCGAGACAAGTCCTGAGCGCATAGCATCCAATGTTGCTTCAGGCAACCATTCACCGGTTTGGTTGAATGCCTTTTCTCCGGCGAGTGTTTCGGTCCATGTGATTTCTTTACTACCAGAGTAAGCCTTGGAAACAGCAGCATCAACGACATCAATCATTACTGGAGTAATATCTACTCCGATTCCATCTCCTTCAATGTAGTATACAATTGGATTTTCTGGAACTGATAGTACTCCGTTTTCCATGGTTATAGGGTCGCCTGACATGATGCTCGTTACGGCCCAACTTGAGCCCCTTCATCAACACAGCGGTCAACGGTGGTTTCATCTCTTAGGGCCTGATGGCCCAAATATGCAAGGCAAAGTCGAATGGACTGGTGGCAAAAATATGGTTGGTACCAACGCTAACGGTCAAAGCATCGAGATGAATTGGGATGATGGACCTAGTCCTATGCAATTGACACTGCAAATGGTAGGTGCATGTTCATTGGTCGATGTAGTAATTGGACTCAAAGAACGTAAATTCTCCAAGGTTTGGGTTGATATGGAATCAACTAGAGCAGAAGAATCTCCTCGCTACTTCACTTCTATGCATATGGTCTACCATATTGTTGGAGATGTTCCTTTGAAACTTGTTGAAAGAGTAGTCCAGAAATCTCATGAGAAGTATTGCAGCGTATCTCATAGTATCAGAGATGATTGTAAGATGACTTACGATGTTGAAATTCACAGTGAATGAATCAGACGATATCATGAACGATCCATGAACCATTGAGAGATGGTGCGGAGATACTGACTTCGGCTCCGCTCGCAGTCAATAATTGCCTGGGCAACGTTTCCAAACCTGTTAACAGTAATCCGCCCAATGCATCGTGAATTTTCACCCAACTGTCTGCAATGCCATCAGGAGCAGGAACAATCTCTGGTGAATCACTAACCTTTACTGAAGCCCATGGCCTTACCAATCCTGAATCTCCCATATCCACAATCATCGATAGAGTCATTGTATCGCCGTCGTAAGTGACATCGGTTGAAGACGGCACTAGCAGACAATTTTCTGGAAGTCCAGACAGCCCTTCTTCTCCTCTATCTCTTCTCATAGTGACTAATCTTCTAATCCATGCAAGCAGAACGCTGTGAGAATAATTGATTGAACTAGATGGCATTTCAGAATCATCTCTTGTATCATTTTCCCATCCCCATTCACATCCATCAGAGTTGATTGGCAATAGGCTTGGCATCCAAGATAATTGACTAGGTTGAGCATCAGGGTGATTGATCGAAACCGAAGGAGTTCCATCACTGAATTGGGCTTCATTACGGGT
Organism: Candidatus Poseidoniaceae archaeon; assembly: GCA_045568475.1. GTDB lineage: Archaea > Thermoplasmatota > Poseidoniia > Poseidoniales > Poseidoniaceae > MGIIa-K1. Next base: position 6,577 of record JBJLAY010000078.1, read on the forward strand.
CACAATTCCAGGGACTGAAATTACTAGTCCGAGAATCACAGCCAGTGGGTCTAGTGCCGGAGGCCACCCATCCAGAGGTTCAGCCTCTTCTTCTAGCCATACTCCAAGTGCTAATTCATCGCCTAAACCTAAACCATCAGCGAATTGGAATGCCTCGGACCACCCTGTCTTTGAGAGTCCAACGTCCAATGCTGCTCTACCCATTGATCTAGCAGCTGGTGCTAGGCTTTCTTTGTCATTCAAAGCTTCCAGCCATTCTCGAAGAATCTGGTCTCCATCTCCGAAAGATCTTCTATCGGTCTTAGAAATATCAGCTAGCCAAGATTGTTCTTGTACAGATCTAACCTTGTCACTTATACCCAATTGTTTCTGTAGGGTTTCGAGCATTATGGCACCATCACGAGATAATGCGCCATCAGACCAAGCTAATGCCAAGCCATGCACGAATGGAGTGGGAGCCATGGATTAGCCTCCAATAATGTCTCGAACTAGTTGTAGGTGTCTTTCAAAACTGAGTCCGAGTTCCCCTCTCTTGCGAGCGAGTAATTCCACTTCAGAGGGGTCTAGGATATCGTCTACCCATACGGTTTCCAGAAGAAGTTTGTATGTTGCTTCTGAACTATTATTTGTAGTAGGAGCGGCAGTTTCTATCGCAGGTACATTGGCTTCTTCGAAAGATAATACAACCTCTTCCATCTCATCATCTTCATCATCAGAAAATGCCGCAAGAAGATCATCTTGTGCGTCAAACTTCCCAGATGCAGAACCATCGTTTTGTGAAGAAGGTCTGGAGCCAATTTGAAGCTCTTCAAACGGGTCGATCTCTTCCTCCTCTTCTTGTTGGATTTCCTCGGTATCAAACGGGTACATTTTGCTCAACTAAATTAACTCAAACTTCTCATACTTATTGAAACCATGTATTGATGCATCCTATGGTCAAAGCCATTTACCATGAAACTCTAATGGCATAACTGTAGTGGATTATCATGCTGAGTCGGGATGTCATCGGATGGCGGTTGCTAGCCTTGACATTCCTCGTGCTCATTGTGGCGACAATTCCTAATCTCGATTATATCGAGTCAGAATGGAAGGAGTCTATCGATTCATCAAATGAAATTGTCGAACAGCCGATTGATAATGTTTCTAGTGAGGATAACAAACAACTCGATGACGATTCTGATTATTCGGAAGATAATTCCTCAGAAGATGAATTTTCAATTGAATCAGCCGATGATGATGACTCGTCAGATTCTGCTGCCGAATCGACTACTGAATCAGATGATCTAAGAGACGATACCCCCCCGCTCAAGACCGTTAATCTCGAGCAGCCTGAATGGATTCTACCTGCAACTCAGATTATTGTTCTGACAATGATGGCAATCATGGCAGTCGGATTACTAACCTCAACAGCAACAGCAATTTTTGCAAGTGAGGGTGCAAGGTTTGCGATTCTTCTTGCAGTAATGGGGCCTCTAATTGCAATCACACAACGCGGAGAAGGCGGTATATTCACCCGAGGTCGTTTATTGGGGTTCATTGAAGCACATCCGGGAATACATTTCTCCGCACTTAGGGATGCTTTAGAATTAGGCAACGGAGTAACGGCTCACCATATCCAGATTTTAGAGAAGGAAGGTCGCGTGATATCATGGATGGATGGTCGCGTCAGACGCTTTGCATCATCAGGAGTTGACCAAACCCGTTTACAGGAACTCCGGAACCCTGTTGTTGGTATGCAGGTAGCTATTTTGCAGATTTTATCTGAAAGTGGAAATCTCGGAATCCGGTCTGGAGAATTGAGAACAAAGTTAGAAACCAGTCGCCAATTACTGTCATACCACATGAAGCAATTGTCTGAAAGAAACTTCGTTAAATCATCTGGGAGAGGAAGGTCGATTCGGTGGATTCTACTAGATGATGGTCAAAAACAACTAGATAATTCAACACACCTCTCTAACATGTGATGTTGAACATTGAAGTTAGATGGCTTACAGGGCCAGATATGAGGGGAATAATTGCGACCCTTCTACTCCTTTTACTGATTGGACAAATTCAAGCATTGCCAAATGGTATTGATCGAAGAGGTGACAACGGATGTGTTTGTCATGGTGGCGCCGACGACTCAACATCAGTTACTCTCGAAGGTTTGCCTGAGGAGTACAACACTTCTCAAGAATACAATATCACGCTAACAATTGTATCCCTGGTTGAAGAAAATGACATACAAGGAGGATTTAGGATTATAATTTCTGAAGGAGAAATTATTGGTGAAAACTGGACATTTATGGATGGAGGATATACTCACTCTGAAGAAATAAATGACAGACGTGTTTGGAATGCAGTATGGATTGCACCTGCTCAAGACGATGTTCTGGCGACTTTCATTATTCACGGGAATGCTGTTAATGGTGACAATTCTGCTTCAGGAGGAGATGAATGGAATTCACAATCATTATCGGTACCTGGCCCAGAATATACTGGAGATACTTCCCCTCCTGAATTGTCAAACTCAGTATCTAACCCGCAGAAAGCGATTGCAGCAATTGCATTGCTGTTCGTTATAGGTTTAGCAGTAGTCGCAATTAGGGACTAATTAATTCACGAATTCGATATTGCGTGACTTCAATGCTCGTAATTGTCTATTTTCACTAGCGCCGTGAATCTGTTCGGATCTTACACCTGTAAGAACCAGCATGACTCGAATGTCTTCTCCAAGATTCTCATCGACAGCAGCACCCCAGATAATTCGTGCATTGTCGGAAATTCTGCTCTTAATTAATTTCGCACATTTCTCTGCTTCACCTAGAGTTAAATTCGGCCCACCAACAACATTGATCAGCGCACCTCTAGCATCTGAAACATCAAGTTCTAGTAGAGGAGAATGTAGTGCTTCTAAGGTTGCAGCCTCAGCTCTTCCAGGACCACTAGCAGCACCGAGTCCAATCATTGCAACTCCAGAACCTGAATTGATGACAGCCTTCAAATCTTCAAAGTCAAGGTTGACCATTCCATCGGTTGTTAGGAGTTCAGTAACACCAGTAATGGCGCGTACCAATAATTCATCTCCAACTCTAAATGCACTTGCAAGAGGTAAGTCTCTAACACCGTCAATTTCCAACAATCGCTCATTAGGAATTACTAGAATTGTATCACAGTATTCACGAAGTCTCTCCAGTCCCCATTCAGCATTTTGCTTTCTCAGTGTTCCTTCTGAATTGAACGGGTAAGTTACTACAGCGACAGTTAGAGCACCTTGCTCTTTAGCAAGTCTTGCGATATGCCCGGCAGCACCAGTACCAGATCCGCCTCCCATTCCAGCAGTAATTATCGCTAATTGGGTATCTTCTGTTATGCGGCGCAGATTATTCTCACTCTCTAGTGCAGCTGCCTCCCCTTTGGTTGGGTCTCCACCTGCTCCACGTCCTCTTGCCGTCCTTCCGATTAGGACTTTATTTTCAAGAGGGCTCATCAGCAATGCCTGTGCATCAGTATTGATTGCATGCCCTGTAACATACCTGTTTTCGAATAAGCCTTCTTCGTGTAAACGGCTAACTGCATTGCATCCAGCACCGCCTGCGCCATATACCCTGATCCTAGGCTGTAGTGACTCGAGAAGACGACGTAATTCCTCATCATTCGAGTCCATGTCTTCAACACTAGTCGGCCTAATTGCAGGCCCTTCTTCTTCTTCAGCAAGCTCAAGAACACGCTCGATGAGGTGACGCATATTGCTTCATCCTCATTCCACCTACCTTGAATGTGCCGCCACCCCTAAGGGGTGAGAAGGCGATTATCGAGGTTGGTTTCAGTCACGGAGACCGTCTTCACAAACCTGGTAAACACACTCTCCATCTGGCAAGTTTGGAGAGTCTACTAGGCGAGCGATTCTTCGTCCGCCCTTTGCTTTACGAAGGTAGAGTCTGAATGTTGATGCGTGTGCAAGAACGTGGCCACCGATTGGCTTGGTAGGATCTCCCCACATTGCATCAGGCTTACTCATTACTTGGTTAGTAACAAGGACCAGTGCATTGTTGACATCAGCTAGTTGCTTGAGGTCTTTCAGGTGCCTGTTCAATTTCTGCTGGCGATTAGCAAGCATTCCACGACCAATGAATTCTGCACGGAAGTGGCTAGTTAGGGAATCGACGATAATCATCTTTACATTGACTCCTCTGCTCATGCGCTTAATCTCTTCAGCGAGTAGCATTTGGTGAGCTGAGTTGTATGCCCGGGCGACGTGAATTCTTTCAAGGACTGCTTCTGGGTCAAGTCCGTGACCTCTAGCCATTTGAGTGATCCTTTCTGGACGGAATGTATCTTCAGTATCGATGTAGAATACGTCTCCATCGAATCCACCCTGTTCAACAGGCATTGTGCAATTTACTGCTAATTGATGACCAATCTGAGTTTTACCAGAACCGAATTCTCCGTAAACCTCGACAAGAGATTGGGTCTCAAATCCACCTGCTAGTAGATCATCGATTGATTGAACCATACTGGAAAGTTTCTGAACTTCTCTTCTCCTCTCTAGTAGTGCAGATCCTGAAACGAATCCACCAATGTTAGCCATTTTCTTAGCTGCTTGGATTATTTTACCAGCAACCGCTTCTCCTAATTCTGCTTGTTCTGCAAGGTCGCCAGGGCTCATTACCGCTAATGCTAGTAACTCATCAAAACCTGCTTCACGCAACTTCTCTGCGGTCGCAGGTCCCACGCCAGGAAGGTCTTCGATTCCTGCCTCCGGCTCTAGTTCCTCTTCCATTGTGATAACCTCTGCTTCAGACGCCTCTTCTTTCTTCTGCTTGCTTGACTTGCTCTTTGCTGCCATGAACCGAACTGTCTAGCCTAAGTATATCAAGGAAATAAGGGGTCCTTACTCTAACCTTGAAAGTGGTATCTATTGAACCCATGCATTGTAAATGAAACACTGCAAGGTTGCAGTTTACTTTCACTTTACTTTCACTCTGGACGGGAGTTAGTTGGGTCTTCAG
>JBJLAY010000079.1:0-38477 GCA_045568475.1 Candidatus Poseidoniaceae archaeon
ACAGTATCATGGGTTTCGTTCCAAAGCCATGCATAGAAGTTCAATTGGGAGTCAAGGCTTGTCGCAAATTTCCCTCCTCCATCGCCCATTTTGATGTCTACAATTCTGACTCTTCCATCCCATCTAAGAACCAAATCACATTCACCAGCAGCCCATCTATCACGATGGTACATCCTTTGAGGTTCAGAGTTCCTTGGATCTTTCACCCAAGGTCTTGCAATTTCCCATGCGTCCTGCCATGTGATGTTTTCAGAAAACTGATGTGGGACATCTTTCCAAGAAATCATGCTATTCGATTTTTCAGGTTGTGTAAAGTGCGGTGGTTCATCCCAACAAGGTGCAGGTATTGTAAATTCATGTACTCCTCCTCCAGCTTCGAAACATGCTTGAACTTCCTCAAGTTGTAGTTTGATTCCGTTTTCTAGCATACTGGATACTAATTCAAAATCGAAGTGATGGTCAAAATCTCCTTCTGACCACATCGCATCATCGAATACTTTCTTACCATTATCTAGAGCATCTTGTGCATGTTTAGGTACTAAGGAAGACAACCAATCTTGTAATTCCTGTAAAGAATTCACTTTTGGCGCCCTGTGCATAATAATTGCACAGAATGCATCTTCAACCTCAATACCCATTACTTGGTGAGGAGAAAGAGGTCCTCTCAAACCGATTCTGTAGTTCAGGAACCATTGCTTTTCACAGCGAAGAAAGGTTGTGAGAGATGATGCTGATAGTCTTCCTCTAGCCCTGCCAATGGATTGTGCTTCGGGAGGAATTTGTGCTGGCATACTTCAACCTCATGAATCAAATGAGTAATAATCGCCTTTAGTGCGTTGTTCTCTATCTTTCCGGCTTGCTGCTTTGTTAATTCTAGGTCGCTTGGAATCATGATCTCTTCTGAATGTTACATCCACTCCTTCCAGGAACCTGTTCATACCCTTTCTCAAATTGAATGGGCCTTCAGCCATACCATGCTTGCCACCTTCTCCCTCGAATACGAGTAATGAATCTGATACGATATCAATGAAATATACATCGTGATCGATAACAAATGCAGCTTTTTCATTCGCTTCCATAGTTCTTCTAATTGCTTTTGCAGTTTCCATACGGGCATTAGCATCAAGATGTGCGCTTGGTTCGTCTAGGAGGTATAAGTCGGCTTCTTTTCCTAGACAAATTGCAATTGCTACAGCCTGAGCTTCTCCTCCTGAGAGATTGTTGACTTGCTTTGCGAGTAATTCATCAACACCCAATGCACGGATGACAGTGACATTGTATTCTCCCCCTCTCCATCTTGGACCAACTTCCGCATCAAGCCAAGTTTGAACCGTGCAATCCATGTCTGTATCGATGTGCTGTGGTTTGTAAGAGATAGTAGCGTCAGCAGTAACCCATCCTGCATCATATTCATGCTCACCGGAGAGTATCTTCACCATTGTAGACTTTCCAGTTCCGTTAGGACCTACAACTCCTACAACTTCTGCTTGGTGGACCTTTCCTTCTCCGGTTTTCAGATTGAAATCTCCTAGTTTCTTCTCAATTCCACCCCATTCTACTACGGGGTTCCCTAGTTCATTAGAACGGTCAGTATGGGTTTGGAATTTTATTGGTTTGTCTCTAATACGAACATTTTGTTCCACTAGGAAACCATCCAAGTAAGAATTTATTGCCTGCCTAGTTGATCTTGCCGGAGTAAAAATTCCGAATGCTCCTTTTTGACCATAAACAATGTGAACTAAATCTGCTAGGACATCTAGTACTGCTAAATCGTGTTCAATAACAATTACCCGAGCTGTTTCCGACAACTCTTGAATTATTTTCACAATTCGCATTCTTTCATGGATATCAAGGTATGATGAGGGTTCATCAAAGAAGTATACATCTGCATCCTTCAACAAAGTTGCACATATGGCAACTCTTTGTAATTCTCCTCCAGATAATTGATCCAGATTTCTTTCTAGCAGATGGTCGATGGCTAATTTCTCTACCATTTCCTGATATATTCCTCTTTCATCTACTGAACTGAGTAAATCGCCGACCTTTCCTTTGACTGCTTTTGGTATGTGATCAACATATTGTGGTTTCAATGCAACCGTGATGTCAGATTCACTCACATCTATCAAGAAGTCTCTTAATTCGCCACGCGGAAGGCTAGAGATGACATCTTCCCACCAGAACTCATCTGCTTCAAAATCTCCCAGATTTGGGATTATTGAGCCACTTAAAATATTGAATGCGGTCGACTTACCCATTCCGTTAGGTCCGAGAATTCCAACGACTGATTCCTTTGATGGAGTTGGTAGGCGGAATAATCTGAACCCGTTAAGAGAATAGCGATGAATCATATCGCTTTCTAATTCAGCAGGTAATTGTGTAATTATCAATGCATCATGAGGGCATTTGTTTACACATATTCCGCAACCAATACAAAGAGATTCAGAGATGTGAGGTTTTCCAGTTCCTTCATCCATGACCACGCATTCTTGACCGTTTCGAACAGGGGGGCAAAATGTCATGCATTCATCCATACATTTCTTCGGTTGACAGTTGTCTTCTTTCAGTACTGCAACTCTCAAATCAATCCCCTCCAGTAAAGTCGTCTTGCCTAATGTTCATGAATCAGCCGGTAGTTCAGACAAAACTATGCTGTTTAGCGATATGTTGCTAACGCATCGACTTGCCGAAGCAAGTAATAGTCTCAAACCAGTCCTTTGATGTGTTCATGGCCACGGATTAGCTTGGTTGTGCATGGAGTTGGGAACTTCATACTAGCCTTGCGTAGAGCATCCTTAGCAACTAGGTAAAACTCAGGAGTAAACTGTAGTGATACAATGCGCTGACCACGCTTTACACGAGCAGCAGTACCTACGTTCTTTCCGAAAGCGCAACGCATTCCTTGTGACACACGGTCTGCACCAGCGCCAGTAGCCTGCTTGTTTTCTCGAAGAACGTGATGAGGGTAGGTGTGGATACGAAGAGCATAATTTTGTGCACCAGCAACCTTTCTGATTGTTGAGTTTGAAATTACACGGGCTGCTTCTAATGCTGTGTGTCTGATTTGACAAGATTCGTCAGCGATCAGATTGAGTTCCATGAGGAATTCTCCTGTTTCCGCAGCACGGCGATTACCGGCGTAGAAATTAAGGATACGGTTGTTAGGAACACCACCGATATACTTGCGTCGGGTATATGCAGGACCTTTGAGTCTGCGGTACATCTTTGCGGGCTTACGTGCCATGCTTGATACCTCCGGGCGAGTTTGCGACTGACCTTCCCTATTTGACCATACCGATGCTTTTCCTTTTCCTCCCCGTAGGGGAAAGGTCATGGATGGGGCGCTCTCAGGGGGGGTTAATGTCGGGCTGGCGTAGACTCCTTGAAGAGGAATCTGAACATCAGTGGTTATCATTTGCAGTTTTTACTATTTTAGTGATTACTGGGGCGGTGTTAATCGATTGGTCTAATGAGCTATCAGGGGTTCACCAAGGTGGACAGATGAACGCTGATGGAATTATTTACGATTCCGCTGGTGATGCAATAATGTATCAAGCCGAAAGCGGGATGAGGATTTCTCATAATGAACTGGATAACAGTGCCCAATACGCCACCTGCTTGGAGCAATACAAATCTTACACATTCGCTTGTACCGGACAAGAAGGAAGTATTTTGATCATCGAAGAAGGCAGTCCTGATTGTGAAGCAGAATGGTGTAGTTTACAGATTGGTGAAGGTATTACTGCAAATCATGTGTCCATGAATGATTTCGCTTTGCTAATGATTGTCCAAGATGGAACAAGTGATTCTTTAGCAGCAATGTCCATCTTAGATTCATCTCCTTCCCCTTTGGTTACAGAGCATGAGGGTAACATGCATTTGGATACTATGCTAGCAACTAACGACGGTTGGCTAGTTGGTGGGTCCTGGCAAGCTCCTGCTAATTGGCTTGGTTCAAATCCAGCATCTCCGCCAATGTTTGAATTGATATTGTCTGTTACTTGGGATGGAATTACAGTTCCTTCAATTGAGATTATCCATATGGGTGATGAAGGTACGATTCATGGCCTCTTCGAGGTTGAAGATGGTTTCATTGCTACAGGTACTGCAGATACTATCAGAATTAAGGCAGATGGAGCTACATCTATGGGAATATCAAGTTACGCTGCTGTTGGAGACAATAACGACAATGTGTGGCTTTTCGGAAACATCGGTTCTTCGACTGTTGCAGTTATCTCCAACGATGATGTCGATGTCGAGAAATTACCAGAGCCACTAAAATTTGTCCCTACTCACGTAAGTTGTGGTGATGATGGCATGATTTCTGTTCACGGAATGAATGGTGATGAAAGCCCCGGTGCCATATCTATAGATAGCAATGCAAGGAGTTCATTCACCAGCCTCAGAGGGATTCTAGATCTTGGATTCATACTTGTTTCATTGATGATTATGTCGATTATGGCATGGAATGTAACAGATGCAATACGCAAGGGACAAGTATTCTGAGATATACTCTCAATCCGAGAAGATTGATTGAAAATCAAGGGCATCATTTACCTACCCCCGCCGAGGTCGCCACACTCTAGCGCAAGCAATGGATGTGTCCCGATGACGAAGAGAGGAATGATGGACCAGTATATGGACATTAAATCGGAGTATCCCGATTCCGTTCTTTTCTTCCGCATGGGAGATTTCTATGAGCAATTCCATGACGACGCAGTAGTCTCTTCGGAAGTTCTTGGAATCTCTTTAACTAGCCGGGATAAGAAAGCTGAAAACCCCATCCCGATGGCTGGATTCCCCTGGCACGCATTAGAAGAAAACCTCCGACAAATGCTTCAATCCGGTCACAAAGTATGCGTGGCGGAGCAGGAAGAAGAACTGAGGCAGGGTGCAAAATTACTCGAAAGGGTAGTAACTAGAGTTTACACTCCTGGTTCTCTATATGAGGAAAGTTTGATTGGAACTGATGAAATCGCAGGACTTGCTGCAATATGCATCAAATCTGAAGGGGTTGGAATAGCAATTCTTGATGCATCAACTGGTCATGTATGGACGGTTGAACATCACGGAGATGAAAGATGGGGGCGTTTACTAGATGACTTACTTCGTAGCAGTCCCCGTGAAGTAATATTTTCACCTAGAGATGCTGAAAGAGAGGAACTTCGTAATGTCATTTCACAATTGGATGGAGTAACTCTTTCTCAACATTCATCATCGAAAAGGAAAGGCCAGGATGCTCTGAAAAGTATTCTTGATGTAGCCGATTTAGGTCATATTGACCTAGGTGATTCTCCATTAGCAATGGAAGCGGCAGGATTGGCAGCAGACTATCTTGCTGCAATGCATATCGTCGACACAGTCGATGTAAGAGAAGTTGAGATAATGCGCCCTGAAGGGAGTATGATTCTAGATCAGACCACTCTCCGTAATTTGGAGTTGACTCAGACACTTGCAGGAGAAAAAGAAGGTTCTCTAATCGGTGCTATTGACAGATGCAGAACATCAATGGGACGCAGGACTCTAAAGCAATGGCTACTGAGGCCTTTAGCAAATAAAATTGAAATCGAGAGTCGTCAAGATGCGGTGGCATCACTTGCAAGGTCATCTAGAAGATTAGATGATGTTAGAGATAATCTGAGGGGCCTTAGAGATATGGAGAGGCTTGCAACTCAATTGTCTTACAATCGTTCAGGTGGTAGGGACTTGCTAGCAATTGGACTTGCTCTAGAGAGAATGCCCAGGCTCAAATCTATTTGTCAAGAAATGGATGATGATTTATTGAATCAATTATCAAAAGATTTGGACGTTCTTGAGATGATGCGTATTGATATTCAAGCAAATTTGAATGATGAAATCCCTTTATCTCTAAGAGATGGTGGTTTAATCCGCGAAGGAATTGACTCAAAGTTAGATGAATTACGAGATGCTGCAGCTATTGGTCACAAATGGTTCAAAGATTTGGAAACAAAGGAGAGGTCAAGGCTACAAATTCCTTCTCTAAAGGTAAGGCACAATCGACAAATTGGTTGGTTTATAGAAGTAACAAAAACTCATGTTTCTAAGGTTCCAGATGAATGGAAAAGAAAACAACAAATGACTAACGGTAACCGATATGTTACCGATGAATTAGTTGAATGGGAAGACCGATTGATGACGGCTGCAAGCAAAGCCAATACCATGGAATATGATATGTTCCGAGATCTAAGAGATAGATGCAAGGAGAAATCTCGAACATTAGGGAATATTAGTTCGAATGTTGGCCAAATCGATGTATTGCAATGCTTTGCTGAAGTTGCTAGAACACGTTCTTGGACAAGACCTTCAATCTTCGAAGATGATAGATTGGTTGCTAAAGGGTTGAGGCACCCAGTTTTAGAGGTTCAATCAGGATTTGTTCCTAACGACGTCAAGTTCGATAAAAAGCGTAAGTTTTTGCTAATAACTGGTCCAAATATGGGTGGTAAATCTACTCATTTACGATGTGCTGCTTTATTGTCTGTACTTGCCCAAGTAGGTTCCTTTGTTCCAGCTAGTAGTGCACAAATTGGAATGGTTGACCGTATTTTCACTAGAGTCGGAGCCTCGGATGATATCCGTAGAGGGCGTTCTACCTTCATGATGGAGATGATGGAAGTTGCTCATATTTTGAAAAGAGCATCTTCAAAGTCACTAATCTTATTGGATGAAATAGGTAGAGGGACTTCGACATTTGATGGGCTCTCAATAGCGTGGTCTGTTACTGAAGATATCTGTAAAAGAATCAAGGCTAGAACATTATTTGCAACCCATTACCATCAATTAATTGGGCTTGAAGGTCAGTCTGAAGGCTTAGTAAACGTACATGTGCAAGTAGCAGAAGCAGATGGAGAATTAAAATTCCTCCATACAGTTGCAGATGGTCCTTGTGATGATTCCTATGGGGTTCAAGTTGCAGCATTAGCAGGACTCCCCCGACATGTCGTAGAACGTTCAAGCGACCTCCTAAGTTTCTTGGAAACACAAGCAGATGGAGCGAAAGCCGGACAAAAAGGTGCCCCTACGGCCCGAAGCGCAGGCCAATCTTCACTGCTCGGATTTGTTGGCCAGCCTCAAGTTAGAATCGAAAAAGATCCGCTTGCAGAGGCTTTGAAACAATCTCTATCCAGTATAGACCCCGACTCTATGAGTCCTCGTCAAGCACATGATGCACTATACGATTTACTGAGAATCTTGGAGGGTGAAAAATGAGTGACCCCAGTCGAATCAAACAATTAGATGACCGTACAATTGGGCATATTGCCGCTGGTGAAGTAGTTGAAAGGCCAGCACAAGTAGTCAAGGAGTTGATTGAGAATTCAATAGATGCAGGCTCAAAGAGAATAACCATTGATATCGAAAGGGGCGGTTTTGATTTGATGAGGATAATCGATGATGGTTCAGGAATCCATGAAGAAGACCTATCCCTTTCACTAGATCGTCATGCGACTAGTAAGTTGAGTACACAGGAAGATTTGGCAGCGATTGGCACTCTCGGATTTAGAGGAGAGGCTTTAGCAAGTATTGGGATGGTAAGCAAGTTGTCAATTTCCAGTCGCCCAAGTGGGACAGAAGGCCGTCAAATTACCATGGATAATGGTGACAAAGGAGCCATCCAGCCGACTGGTATTGCAGAAGGGACTTGCATAGAGGTTTCACATCTTTTCGCAAATCAGCCAGCAAGACTAGCTTTCCAAAGAAGACCTGCTACCGAAACAAGTAGGATTGTAGATGTTGTAGTATCACACGCAATTTGTCATCCAGAGGTCGGATTTAGACTATCTAGTGATGAAAAAGTGATTTTAGAAGTTCCTGCAGTTGACGAGATGGAAGATAGGCTGTATGATGTCCTTGGAAGACAAGCCGGGAAAATGATACAAATTTCTTCTCCACCAAGCGATAAAGACGCGCCTGGTAATGAAAATTGGACCGGCTGGGTTTCTACTCCAGATATTACTAGAGGCAAAGGCGACGACATTCATATTCTGATCAATGGAAGACCTGTGGCTGCTCAACCATTCCTGCAGTCAATAAGAAGAGGTTATCGGACAAGGTTAATGCAAGGCAGGCATCCAGTCGCAGTCTTGCTTCTTGATTTGCCTGCTGATGAAGTAGATGTGAATGTACACCCGACAAAAAGGGAAGTTAGATTGAGAAACTCCTGGAGAGTTCTCGAGAGATTAGAGCGAGCAATTGCTTACACTCTGGAATCTACTCCTACTGAGCCAGAATCGAGCGGAGGTATCACAGGAATTACTTCTCTAGCACCACAGACTGAAGAAAAAAGAACTATCAAAAAGCCAGCATGGGCACAAACCGCCCAAATATCACTAACCGGTGAAAAGCCGATAGAGCAGAAGAAACAGGAAAAACCCAGGCCTATCTCTATGGCAGAATCCTCTCAAACCACAATCACTGGAGATGAAGCAATTGCCCCGGCTTTATCCATTGGTGAACGAGAATTACATAGGCATGCAGGTTTTGACGCACAAGACCCAGAAAAAGCAGAACCTCTTGGGCCCGTAATAAACGATTTACCTGCTATGGAACCACTTGCCCAATTCGCAGATTCTTACATCTTAGTTCAGGCTGAAGAAGAGTTGTTACTAATCGACCAACATGCACTACACGAAAGAGTACGTTATGAGAGACTTCGTAATGATGAGAGTTTGTGGCAACCTCAAGAACGTATTACTTCAGTTCCACTAGATTTAGATGCAAGGCAGATAGCAAGACTAGATGCTCGAATGGATGATCTATCAAAAATGGGTTTTGTAATAAATAATAATGCCGGAGGTTATTCTATAACAAGCGCCCCTGCTCTGTTATCAGCTAGTGAATTGGAACCTTTCTTGCATGATATCTTACTTGATATGAGCGAAGATGGCGCCCCTCTTGAAACAGTTGAACAACGTAAAGATCACTTGGCATTCCTTAACGCTTGTAGAGGTGCAGTGAAAGCCAATGAGAGGCTTAATTTATCTCAAATGAGACGACTATTAGACGATATGAGAAGAATCCCTAACCCCTGGGCTTGTGTTCATGGTAGGCCAACTGCAATGCGAATTCCACTAAATGCTCTAGACCATCATTTCGGTCGTCATGGTTAAACAATTTCGAATTTAAGTCCACAATCTTTCAACTGTTGAAGATAAGATGGCCATGCGATTTGATGCAGATTGGAATTCTCGATAGTTCCACCGCACATAGAAGCCAAAATTATCGCAGTCATCTGAATACGGTGGTCACCGAAAGTTTTGACAATTCCATCTGGCCTTTGCGGTATTTGTCTACCCTCAATACTAATTCCATCATCTCTAGCAGTAGATTTTATCCCAAATTGAGAAAGCATTTCCACTGTCTTAGTAATCCGGTTTGATTCTTTTAGAGCAGCATGAGAGGCACCAGAAATAGTTCCTCCTTCACCTATTGCTAACCATGCAGCCATTGGAGTAATCAAGTCGTTTGAGTCTCTTAGCATACTGTTTTCCAATGAGTGACCAATCGAATCAGATTCCTCTGGTGGATTAGACACACTCAATCCAGATAATTTAGCAAAGGCCATCATTGATGCATCAGGTGGGATCTCAACATCAGGACAATCTACAGTCCAAGGCTCTCCTGGCCATATAGCACCAGTTTTATGGCATAAGTCCCAAGTGAGTTCTGAATGTTTTCGAGATACAGCGTCGCCTTTAATTATGATTTCAAAACCTTTCGTACGAGGAGCCATCAATAATAATGAGGAATAGAATTGGGATGTTTTTGAGACATCAATTTCAACAATTGGCTTTTCGAAAGGACCGTTTATGTGTATAGGATATTGATGTTCTTGAATTTCAAGTTCTACTAAACCTAGAGATTTCAATAGGTGTAACGAGCTCCTTGTTCGAAGGCTAGAATCTCCATCTAGTGATATTGGGAAACTACAACTTGCGGATTGTCCGATTAGAAACCTTAGTGCAGTTCCACTATTTTTGCAGTCTAATACATCTCCAGGTGGACTTAAATCTCCTCCTTTCAACACGCGGCCATCCCACTCAATTCCAAGTTTGATGAAGCAATCGATCAGAGCCTGAACATCTTGGCCGATTTCCCACATTTTTATTTCAGTTGGATTTGAATCCATACTGGCCAATGTTAACCAGCGCATAGAGTGGCTCTTTGAAGGAGGTAATTTCAGCATTCCAGATAGAGGACTTTTCTGAATCTCTAAATTACCATTTTGTTCCAACGTAAAGGCCTCCGTAATTACTCCGAAAGGCCTCACCAACATGAAGTCATCCAAGGCACATGTTGAAGTGCGTCTTTATCTAGCGATATACATGGTCAGAGATGCTCACAACAGACCGTTGCGAGACTTGCGAATCTCTTTGACCGATAGATGTAACATGAGATGCAGATACTGCATGCCGAGAGAACATTTCGATGGGCATGAATTTTTAGCAAAAAAAGAGATATTGAGTTATGAAGAGTTAAACAGCGTCGTCGAGTCATTAATGCCGCTAGGTCTTTCAAAAGTACGCTTGACCGGCGGAGAGCCTTTACTGCGAAAAGATGTTTGTTCATTCATCAAGATGCTACCTAAAGAACTCGATATCGCTATGACTACTAATGGTATATTGCTAGAGAGATTTGCTCAGGATTTGGCAGATTCAGGTCTCAACCGAGTTACTGTTTCTTTGGATGCAGTTGATATCGAAACCTTCCAAGCTATGGGGGATACTGGTGAGACGCCCGAAACAGTGCTCCGAGGAATAGAGGCTGCTAGAAAAGCAGGATTAAGTGTGAAAGTAAATACTGTAATCAGGGCAGGATATAATGAGCACTCAGTAAAGATGGTTGCTGATCGTTTCGTAGGAAGTGATGTAATTGTTAGATACATTGAATTCATGGATGTGGGAGAAACAAATTCCTGGAATAATGACGAAGTAATAACCGGTGATATGATGAGAAATATGCTGGAGAACCTGATTCCAATTCGTGCCAACCATGTCGGCGAGGTTGCGAATAGATATCTTCGAGGTAGTCAAGAGATTGGTTTTATCGAAAGTGTCTCTAAACCATTTTGTGGAGACTGCAACCGTGCCAGAATTTCTGCAGATGGCTCGCTGTATACTTGTTTGTTTGCATCTAAGGGTAATGATTTGAAATCTCTTATTCGGATGGATGCTAGTCAAGAACAAATTGCTGAAGCAGTAAGATCTATCTGGACAATTAGAGATGACGCATACTCTCAAAACAGAGGACTCGTCGACAAAGAAAAAGTCGAGATGTCTTTCATTGGTGGTTAACTTTCCAGTGCAGGTAAGTTGATTTTAGCCAGCAAGGTATTACTTCCAGTATCTAAAATTTGGAAGTAATGGTTTCCCCCATCACAATTTATATTTTGACAGTTGATAACGAAATAGTCTCCCTTAGTCATCGACCACCCAGCATCCCTATCATGGAATGATACATTTGTGCCTACAGTGCCATAGACCTCAGAATCATCAACGAATCCTGTTTTTTCGATATTGCTCTGGCCTGTTTGATTAACGATTGTCCACTTTACTTTGGCAGGGTCTAACGATTGGTCAATGCTGGTAATTGTGATTACATGATATCCATTTGAAAGAGTTCTAACTGAAACCGAAGCTTTGGGGTCTGCTTTCTCAACATTATCTAAAGTCGAAGCCATCATGACGAATACCATACTCGATAGTAGTACAGTAATTGCAAGAAGTAACACAGTTGCGATAACCGGGCTAACCGCCTCATCATCTCTGTGCATGTTACTCCCTGTCATGCAAGCCACTTGAACCAACCGCCTGATTTATTGAAAAAATACCCAAATTAAGAATATCTTAACTAAATCACCCAGAACATCCTTCTGCAGGTTACAGCTCTCCAAATAATTCCCTTAGTTAGTCGATTAAACATCAAGTTCAGTAGCCAATCTGGTAACCTAAACAAAAGACTCCCTATTTTGAACGATCTCTTGGAATTGCGCATAACTTTGCCCATTTGCTTCTTCCATATCTTCTCATAATCTTCGAGAGGTGTGCCATCCAGTAGATGTTGTGAAATCACTTGCCCAGCAATTCTCCCTCCAATCATTGCGATGGTAATACCTGCTCCATTCGAAGGAAGTACCATTCCTGCTGAGTCGCCAACAAGCATGTAATTACCTTTTACGAATTTCTTTATCGTACCTGACATAGGGAGGGAGCCTGCGCCATTGAAAGTAACTTCTCCATCGTACTTTGAAGTGAATTCATCAGTGTATTGATTGAGACTTTTTCCTTTTGCGAAACTACGCTGAATTCCTAATCCAATGTTTGCACCGCTTTGCTTTGGGAACATCCATGCATAACCGCCGGGCGCCATGGACCCAAAGTGTAATTCTACCGCCTCCCCGAAGTCTCCATCCATTAGGACAAATTTCACAGGGATTTTAACTGATTTTTCATTCCAGTAATCTCTCCTAATCGGACCGTTGTGCCCACCTGCATCCACAATAATACGGGCAGAAAGAGTTTCCCCATTTTTCAGATAAACCGTTTCTTCTTCGACCCTTTCAACCCTTGAATCCACCATGTAAGTGGCCCCTGACTTCTTTGCCATTTCAACTAGAAACTCATCGTGAGCAACTCTATTCAATACGTATCCATCGAAGTCAAATTTCAATGGTTTACCAGAAGGGGGAACTAAATGCATCTTGTCTGAGTGCCTAGATATTGCAGAATCTGGAGTTTGAAATAAGTCATCCATGTCGGGAACATCGGGACATAATCTCCTCATCTCATCATTAGTTGGAACTAATTCACCACATTGTAGCGGTGTCCCAATTGGATCTCTGCCATCGATTACCAAAACATCAGCACCGTTAGCTGCAGCGTAACGAGCAACTGTACTTCCGGCAGGACCCCCACCGATGACGATAACATCTCGATCATAATTTGGCAAGCAAACACCTCAGGAGTGGCGGTTCTGAACCATTTCA
This sequence comes from Candidatus Poseidoniaceae archaeon, assembly GCA_045568475.1. GTDB lineage: Archaea > Thermoplasmatota > Poseidoniia > Poseidoniales > Poseidoniaceae > MGIIa-K1. The sequence continues at coordinate 13,001 of JBJLAY010000079.1, forward strand.
ACTACATGTTTAAGCAGTTGCTTTGCTTCACATTCTTCAAAGATTGAAATATGTTGTAGTGCTCTTTCTAAATGGTTGTTAATCAATATCTCAGAATAACTCAGACTATCTGCACTTTCTAGTAGGGATATGAGTTCATCGAATAGCGAATCATCGAAGTCTCTGATTATCTCTGCAAGTCTTACTCTTTGTTGCCCATGTAGGAGAGTTAGAGCATGGATTAGAGGTAATGTCATCTTTCCTTCATAGATGTCAGCACCCCTTGGTTTACCCATTCTTTCATCTCCTCTAATATCTAATAAATCATCAACCAATTGGAAGGCAATTCCAAGTTCCAATCCGAAATCAAACAATGCTTGACATTCAGATTCACTTGCATTGGCAACAAGTGCAGCCCCTTGACATCCAGCAGCAAAAGGTCCAGCAGTCTTCCCTTTAACAATCTCTAAGTAGTCTTCTGGTGATGTAGAAAGGTCCAGAACATGATCTAATTGACTAAATTCTGCACTGGCCAAGCGTGAACAAAAACTAGCCATAACATCTACAACTTCTTCTCTATATCTTCCACCCAATCCAAATCCTTGAACGAATAGCCAGTCGCCTCCGATTATAGCTTTAGGTTGTCCAACTAATGCATGCATTGTTTTCTCTCCTCTTCGAGTCAAAGCATCATCGTTAATGTCATCATGAACTAGTGTCGCAGTATGAATAAATTCTGAGGCCAAAGATAATGGCATAATTTCATCGACATTTTCTCCTCCGGCCAACTCGTATGCCAAATGAACTAGAATCGGTCGTAGCCTTTTACCGCCCGCCAATAATATACGGCCAGAAACTTCTGCAACTTCGCCATGAATGGCACATTGCTCCTCTATTAGAGCCTCCAGGTTGGCATTGATTATGTCGCGAAGCCCTTCTAGGGCATCAAGTGCAACATTGGTCTCCATGGAACATCCCACAAGGGTCGCCTTCTTAACGAGTGGCGGGCGCCCGTAAAACGCCGGTATGTGCTGGCCGAGGACAATGTGATGACCGAAGAGGACCGATTTGAGATCCTTTTGTGCCCAGAAGTCGGGGACGGGGTAAGTACACATGCCAAGAAATTCATTGACAGTTCACCAGATGGACTGAATCTTATTGAAAAGCAAGTTCCACATGTGGAAACAGCGATTGAATTGTTAATTGATGGCCATGGAGACATGGTTCCAGTTTCTGCTAATTGGTGGTACAATAACAGAGTCAAAGGTTTGTCATCAAACTTAGTTCTACCAAGGAGAGAACCAACCAGGGTTCTTGTTGGTGAAGATAAGCCAGAATATATTCCAAAAAGGGGAATAATTATTGCAGACTGTGATATTGTACAAAGGCAGTTAATTAGATCAAGAAGTGACATCAAAGTCATGCTTCCTGAAGACTTAGATGGAGCGCCAGAGGATGTATTTGAACGCGTAGAATGGTTGGAAGGGTTGAGGTTAGATGGGGAAATAGATGGCTATACCACTACTAGAGCATTACATTCGTCTCTTCCTTCAAGAGCCAGAAGGCACACTTTAGGAATGCAGCGCCAAGATGACACTAGGTCACGATTTATTCCTGTTCCTTTGGAAGGCTATACTGTGCTATTGACAAGGGATGATTTCCCAATTTCGAGATTTTCAAAAGTAATAGATGCTGGTGCAGCACTCTCCTTACGCTTGGAAATGACGATCTTAGATAGTATAGATGAAAATATGCTAGATAAGATTGGTTTAATGGTTGAACAACGTAAAGTTCGGACAATTCTTACAGATGTGGGTAATAGGGGTCGAACTCTAGGGTTTGAAAATCCTCTAAATGAATGGAAAACATTCACTTCAGTTTCACAAGCACAAGGCCCGAAGGATTCAGACCCGCGTATAGATATAATTCTAGAAACTGTAAGTAAAGATGGTATGGTAACAACTAGTGTTGAACGTATTTTCCCGCTCGAAGAAAGCCACTCAGGGGCTCATAATCTTGTATTCAATTGGAACCAACTTCTAATGGTTATGAGAGAGGTACCTGAAGCTGATAAGCGTGGGCGAATGAAGGAGTTAATGGACAACTATATCGATGATTTAGTTTCGAAAGGTCGACTTTCTGAAGATCGAATATATTCGCCTTTACTGAAAGATGAAGATCATAATTGATCTGTATTATCTTCACCAGTCATTTGTCGGATTTTGTTGCGATGTTTCTCAATGTTTTCCGGGTCTCTGTCATCTCCGGCAAGAATAAGATCGTATCCGTTATTGTTTAATTCTCTAGATAATTCTACCATTTCAATAGGTGCATTAACATCAACAACATCTGCAATAGCCTCATCAATTTCTCTCGCTGATGACTCCCATGATCCGGATAACTTCAGCAAATCTTTGGTCATACGCTCAATAATATCTACCGCAGACGGCGGCCTTGCAAGAACCCCTTGGATTCTGTTAACTGCATCGAGATGAAGCGTTCTTAATTCGCCTAGTCGGTTAGCAGAACCAATAATTTGAGTTGCCATGAAATCTCTATCTCCAGTCTTAACCATCTTCTTTTTAGATTTCTCTAATTCTCTTTTGACTTCAGCAGCTCCTGCAATAATCGCGTCTTGAATGCTGGCGACTTCATTCAGAATAGCCTGTACAGCTTCAACTCTGTCGCGCATTTCTTCTTCTAAACGAACTTCTTCTCGTCTTAGATCATGTCTGACGTTATCGATTATGCCAATGGCAAGAGCAGTAGCCTCTTTCAAAGTTGTTTTCGCGGCCCTTTCGTGACGCCCCATAATCTCCCTCATAACAGTCGTGGATGTAGAGGTTTGAATGTATTGCCCTATATTTCGCTATTTTGCCGGCCCCGTAGGGGCCATGACTGCAAAAATACCCTTCAATAATCAGCGCCTAATGGTATTCCTTGGGGTGCAACCTCAAATATGGAGAGGATTGGAGGCATAATGGAGGTATGCAAATGAACGACAAGCAAACCCTTCTTTCTGAACTTCATCAGGCTAGGTTAGACCGCCTGAAAGAAATCTGTGCTGGGCATGGAATTTCTAGAAATGGTTCTGTAGAAGTATTACGTGCTAAACTGATTGCAGAGCTTGTTTTAGATGAATGGGATTTGTCTCCAGATGGCATTGATTCGATATTAAATAATCAATTGGGAGATGTACTGGCAGTCTTCGGAGTCAAAAAATCAGGTTCGATTAGAGAGAGAAGACAACGCCTGTTTTTACACCTTAATCACGATGCCAAGCAATTAACTCCTGAAAAGTTAGATACTCTATCAAGAGATCAACTACATGAATTGTGTTCTAAACTAGACTTGCCACGTTCTGGAGCAAAACAAGCCCTTCTGATGAGGGTCGCTGGAGTCTTAACGTCTCAGTCGGGGTCTTGGGGTTCAATCAAGAAAAGCTTGCGAAGACCTAGAGGCAAACCCAAAGCAGTATCAATACCTTCACCATCTGATGAATATGAAAAAGTTGTCAAACCTGTTGTTGAAACCCAACAATCTACAGCACCATCTGTCATTCTTGAATCAAATGAAGTCGAAGTTATCGAGGACATAGTTGGACAAGACGAAGTTGAGATAATCGATATCTCCCCGCCAACCGTTGCAGAAGTAATTCCTGCTGTGGTCGCTTCACCTGTTGCGCCTGTTGTTGAGATGACGGCGTCAGTAATCGAGATTGAGGGTAGAACTGCAGAGATAGACGCTCTTTGTCGAGATTATCTCTTGGTTGGTTCTGTTGATGATAATGAAGACGTGAATGCTTTCATTTCTAGTCTTGGGAAACATGGGTTACCTATCAATGACGATAATGCTGCAGATTATGTCAGGGCCAGACTCTATTCGCTTGATGCAACAGCAAAGGCAGAAAAAGATGCTATGCACAAAATGCCAAACTCTTGGAGAGAAAGAGAAGCACTGCGACATTTCGAAGAAGCAAGGGAATTACTCAGGAACGCGCTTCCTGAATTGATTAGGTCTCATGATGGAGAAATGGTCAAAGCGCGAATGGCATTTGAAGAAAAGGCTAGAGAATTGTATTTGGATATGAGTATGCCCTCAGTTTCTGGTAGATTACACGCATTATTTGATTTACAAATATCATTAGACGAAGAGATTGCCGCAAGTGACCCTAGAACTGCTAGAAGAACCAGAGTAGCTAGATTATTACAACACGGGGCTGTTCACTTACAGCCTAATGAAAGAAGAACACTTGATCGCCTAGAGCGTAATATCGACGGCTTTGAACAATTAGTTGAAGCGGTTTTACAGAAGGCAGGCGGTAGTTATGGTGATGCAGAACAGACTTTAGTTATCAGATTCCTTGAGAAGAAAGGATACGCCGTCAATAATGCAGAGTTAAGGCCAAGAGTTGTTGCTGCTGCTGGAGTCGTTGGTGCAGAACTAGGACACATCTCGCCTTCAGAAATACCAAGAATTGCTCCTGGAATCAAAGTATCAGACACCGAGGTTGATTCAATTATTTCAGATTTGAAAAGACTTGCTCAACAATTCCGCACAGATGGTGATGAAGAGGTATTAGATGAGGACCTCGAATTAGCGGAATCTGTTGCAGATGCTTCAGATAGAGTAAATTCACTAAGAAATAAAATCGATGGTGTTGACGAATTACTCGCACGGCTTAATCTTTCAAGCGATTAACGAGTAGCGTAGAAACTTTGGATGACTTTAGTTACAGTCTCAATGTCTCTTATGTCTCGTTTAATTAGATCAGCAAGAATTTGCTCTCTCTGTTTGACGTATTGTTCAAACTGAGCAGGAGTAATTCCGGCAGCCGTACAAATTGTTTCTCTCATCTTTGAAGGAATACCAGTTTCTTCAATTTTATCGGTTGCAGCATTATACTTCCAAATAGCATTCAACCTAGGTTTATCTCCTTCCATACCAGCAACTTCTGCAACTTCAGTAATCTTTCTTGCAGTCTTCCCGTTTACATGTAATCTCGCTTGAATGATGATTAGGTCAAGTCCTGTTAGCATAATAGGTGGTACATTCATTGGAGGATTAATCATCCTGGTTATTGTTTCCATAGCGGTATTTGCGTGCAGAGATCCAAATGAACCATCGTGCCCAGTATTCATTGCAGTCAGTAAAGTTGCAGCTTCGCTAGAACGTACTTCTCCCACAATAATTCTGTCAGGTCTCATACGTAGGCTTGATTTCAGACAATCATTCATGTCAACAGCAGGCGTTCCATCCGGCCTTTCCCTTCGGGTCTCCATTCGTAACCAGTGGTCATGATAAACTTGTAATTCAGCAGTATCTTCTACCGTTAGAAGGCGCTTGTGCCAAGGAATATACATTCCAAGACAATTCAAAGTAGTGGTCTTTCCTGAACCAGTTCCACCTGCTATAACGAAATTTGCAGGTCTGCTGTCCAATCCTTCAATCCAAACCCACATCATTGCTGCTAATCTTAGATTCACAGTTCCAAACTTAATCAAATCAACCATTGTTAGTGGGTCATCTCTGAATTTACGGATAGTAAGAGTAGGTCCGTCTGGAGATACAGGAGGTATTGTGCCGTTTACTCTGCTACCATCTGGTAACCTGCCATCGAAAATCGGGACCATTCCTGGGCCATCACCAAGTGGGACCGAAGTGAATGCAGCAATATTCTTTGAAATCTCGATACCTTGTTGGTCATCAACCCAAACATTTGTTCTGCACATGCCATGGTCTCTATGAGCCACTTTAACGCACTGTGCGCCTCCATTGTACATCACTTCTTCCAGGTTGTCATCCTCAAGCAATGCTGCGAGGTTACCATATGGATTAGGTTCCACGCCCCCGTCTACATGATACATAGGTGCAGGATGGTTTCCTTCCATGTAGATTGTGACTCTTCCGTATTGATCCAATATTTTCTCCATTTTTTCATCCTCCAATTACTAGAACTCCAACGTGATAGATTGTCATAGAGACAGCCATCCATAATGGTGCCCACCAAAGTGCTGAGCGCATCCTTCCAAGCATTCTTCCACTAACTCCAATGGCAACAAGAGATGCGCCTCCGAAGAACATAGTGAAAGATGAGTTGAAGTCCTCGAGCTGGAATCCCTGATTTCTAGGTGCGAACAGGCCAACGATGAATGCAATTAGAAATGGTAGTCCAACAGAAACGAACATGATAATTAGAATCGATCTTCCCATTAAATCAGACTCTCTTCGATTCATTAAGTCATTCAGCCTTTCGTAGTCTCGAGACATATCTGCTAAGATGTTTCTTAGAGGAGCATCCTGTTCTATAGCAGTTGATATGAGGTGCATGACTCTTTGCACTTGAGATGAACGAGATTTAGTTGCAAAGTTTGAAAGTGCAGCGTCAAAAGACGATGCATGACTTTCAGCTAAAGTTTCCTTTAGCAATTTACCCAACTTTCCACTGTTTCTGTCTGCTTCAGCCATCATTGCTTGCTGAAGACCTAATCCTGCTCCTAATGAGTCAGACAATGCTTCAAGCAAAGCGGGCAAGTCGTTCTCAATCGATCTTCTACGCTGTCTTTCGATAATCGGTGGAATTCCTCCGATAGAACATGCGACTCCTAGAGTTATTATGAACAACAAAAGGGGTTCATTTCTAAACATCTCAAGAATTCCGAAAATCATTGTATCACAATCCTGGGTCCTTTGTATGAGCCTTTAACCCAATCATTGCCATTCCTGCTAATGTGAAAAATAGTCCAGCATTAACTATGGTCATAATTGTACCTTGGTTCATAGTTCCAAACAATTCTTCAGCACCTTCCATGAGTTGTGGTGCAATTCCTAAAATTGATAGAATGATTGGTCCAATCATTCCTATTGATAGAAGGGTTTCAGGAACTCCTCCCAATTCTTCGATGTATTCTTTGACGGCTTCAGTACGGGTTTCTTCCATCCTTTCGCCTTGTTTACGTAAAGTCTCGATTATGTCCGTATTCTGTGTTACATTGTTAAGCATGGTATTGATGACTCTTTTGTAGCCATCATTTTCTGCCTTTTTCAGGAGTGCACGGAGTTCTCTTTCCATTGGCTTTCCTTTGTTGATATTCTCCATCAATGTAGCGAAATCTTTCGAAATAATTCCATATCCACCCTGAGATATTGAGTGAATAGCAGCTTCAAGACCTACCCCTGAACCCATTAGGACATCTAACGTTCTGATGACATAGAGTATTTCTCTAGACTCATCCAGTGATCTCATCTATTGCACCTCAGCGTATATCTTCAATGAATTCAAAACTGTAAGTGCTCTTGGAACCATCATATTCGATTTTACCAAAAACGGTTTTCACATCTCTTTCTTCGTAAGGATCGTGAATGTAAGGTTGCCCACTTCTGAACATCTTCAAGATTTTCTTGTATTCGTCGTGGTTCATTTCGCCACGAACGGTGTATACAGCCGACTCTGCGCCTTCATCCACAAGATCGTCACCTTCTCCTCCATGGAGAACTGTACGAGTAATTCTTCTCGTAATTACAACACTAATGTCTGCGTTTGGAAGCCTAAGCCAGTCAGTACTTGATGTCCCACTTGCTGGGCGGATAAAGAAATCAGTTCCTGCCACAATCTCACCTGTAAACTGATGAGGACGCGAACAGAACTTCAACCTGTTGGAGTAATAACTGTCAAACTGTTATCTTAAACCATCCAAATCTTGGTTCATGAACTGTGCCATCTTCCGACAAATCATCTAAACTAGATTCGGCAGCATCTCTGTCATGCCCTCTTGCTGCAGCGTTAGAGAGCAGTGTATCGAAATCAACCCCTTCACCTTGATCTAACCTGGAAATCAAGTCGAGCATAACCTGCTTCAAATCAGTACCCGCATCTGCGGAATCTGCACTTGATGATTCATCAGTAACATCCAAACTTGTTTGTGGAGTTGTCACTTTTGGTGCTGGTGCTGATGGCATCTTGTCTTCAGCAATATCCAAAGTTTGCATGATATTGAGTCTATAATTTTCTAAGTCTATTTCACCATAATGCTCGTTTGCAAGCAAAATACCTTCACGAAGGTTTTCTGGTATTCCTGCAGATGCTAAAGACTGGAGGTTTTTCTCAAGAGATGATGATTTATCATGGGCATCCATTCGTTCGAGCAATCCCTCAGCTGCCTTTACTAGCCAATTGCGATAATTGGTCCTGGTAATAACAGCAGCCTCTTCTGGGCGAAGGCTAGTGTATACTGCTCCCTCATCATTTTGGAAATATCTAGCCTTAGCAGTCATTATCAGCATGACAGTTTCACCATCATCAATTCTTGATGCCAATTGGACAGTTAATTCTCGCATTGACTCAGGTGCATAATCTCCAACCGAGAAGTAATGTAACCCGGATGGATCTCTTAGTTGACCCTGCCATAGTGTGGCGCCGTTCGCAGTTTCTCTTGGTTCTAATCTTTCAAGAAGTCCGGCTACAACTAGGCGATTCACTTTAGCTCCCAACTTTGTGATAACAAATAGTGGGTCGAATTCCCCAGAACCTTGTTGGTGTAGTGTAGAATCACTAAATTCTGATGCAAGCATGTGCCAAGCAGGCTGCCTTCTAGCTCTTTTCCCTGGTTGCAATCAAACCACCCCCCATTTGGCTCTTAGTTCGGCAGCAACTAAAGCAGAATCAACATCGATTAATTCTACTGCATCAGATAGAAGCATTGCTCCTTGTTCGTCAACTATTGTTCTGCCAGATGCTTTTAGTTGACGTCCTAGCAACATTTCTCTAAGTTCTTGAACGAAAGCCATAGTGCCATTTTCATTTATGTGGGAAGATATTTCTTCTTGCTTCATATTGATTAGTGATTCAGATGCTTCTTTGTTAATAATAAGCGATATTGTCGAGTTGCCATCGTCGAGTACCATTCTAATTCTGACATCAGAATTACCATCTTGCTTTCCATGAGTGGCACATTCACCATCTCTCAAAACGCGACGGCATTCCGGGCATCGGCTAATGATTCCAGAATCCTCTCTGATGGAAATTACATGCCCTGTTGTCGAGATTCCTACTCGGCTTGCACCAGTTGCAAGTTCGGTTAGAGGTACATCGACTACATTGTTAGCTAAGTCTATATCATCGCCCCAAGGTGCTGCTGCGAGTATCTCAATTTGTGATACATCATCAATAGTAATGTCTGGTATTCCTTGCCATGCTCTAACTCTAACCCCTCGCAATCTGACAACTACTGGAGTTGCTTCGAAGTCAAATGGGGGCTCGGACCAAATCGAACATCGGCATTTACCTGTGGGATCTGCGATATCTCCTGACCATACGCTCTTGTCTTCTCCATCTTTGCCTTTGAAATCTCTTCTAATCATCTTCTGTATTTCTACGACAATTTCTACATCTCTAGAACCGTCTCTTAAATCTTCAATCTTACTGACAGAACGTGCCACTAAGTCATCTGCTGATGCGAAATTAGAATCGTGGAATACCTCAATTCTAGTTGATGAACCAATATTAATTTCTGGAGTTTCCCTGAATACCTTAACTTGGGCGTTTTCAAATTTTAACAACGTGCCAATTTCATGTTCAAAAGATTCCCAAGAAAGGAATCCAATAGCGCCAGTATCATCAGCAATGCGACCTCTTACAATGTCTATAGAACCGGAACCGTCTTTGCGATGAATCTGGTCATTTCTACTTGCTAGTAGCCTTCCTACGACGGTAACATTGCCGGGATTCTTGATCGTATTAATTTCTACAGGTTCGCCAGGAGTGGTGACAGTTCTCTCTCCTTCGCGAAGTACTACAACACGACTCGCCTGATTGATGTTAAGACTCATTCTTCCTTGGTATTCATTTACTGATACGCCTTCTAATCTTACAACTGCCCCAGGTGCAATGTTCGGGTTGTTACCCCAGTCCTTGAATTCCCATCGGGTTCTATCTCCTCCTTCTGACCAAGGCTGGTCTTCTAGTAAGCCGTATGGGACAATCTTTTCTTCTCCACGAACCATTGTAGTTCTTGGATTATGAGTCACTATTTCGACCTCAATCTCGACATTTCTATCTTCTGAAGATAGTTCTGACAATTTACTTACTTTTTTGATTGGCGCAGTCTGTCTTTGTGTATTGTTAGACTGAGTGGTCGGTTGAACAACACCTGTGTCTGATTGGAATCTTCGTAGTACTGAACGCATAGCATCTTCAGGGGGTATCAAGAAATCTTTCTCATACCTAGCAAAAGCCTCAGCTACCTTTTCAGGATCAGCTTCTGGAACTTGCTTTATGACCTCAGATACGTGTGCTTCATAATCTGACATTATGAACACCTCGACGGTCCAATTTCATTTTCAGGCCCGTCGTAGGACGGGTGTTCGGGCTTTCGTGCTTGCTGGTTGAGTTCTTCTGACACTCCCTTTCACCTCCGTGGAGTTAGATGTTGGTTGGAGACGGTTCATGAAGATGTCTGCCAGTTCCGCAAAGAAACTGAAACTAAACAGTTCAAGCAGGATTTATCCTCAGTCCGTCCATTAGTAGAACATCCGGTACATGCATTGAGCCAGTACTGTATGAACCCTTGCGTTTTGATGAATCCCCTAGTACTACTCTACCGTTGAGGGCCTTTGCCATGTTACCTGACAATCCTGCTTGTGAAATTGCACCAATAACTGTTCCACCCTCAACTCTCAATATGGTTGAGGTTGTTACTGAAAAATCACCACTAGTTGGATTTGCTGTATGTGCACCCATTACACTGTGAACGATATATCCGTTATCCATCTCTTCGACCAATCGATCTCTATCAAGAGTTTTTGCTGACGATGAAAGAATCAAGTCATTGCAACCACACAATGGAGGTGAAGTGTGTCCGCCTCTCGATGCAGAACCTGTTGATTCAGCTGAATCAACCTTACCTTCAGCGACCGATTTTGCTGCGTCTCTGGTAGACCACAATTCTCCAGTTAGACGACCAGATTCTACAATTTTCTGAGTGCGACATGGTACTCCCTCGTCATCTCTGGAGCCGGAAGACATTCCTCCTTCCATCAATCCATCATCGGTAAGTGAAAGGTGATCAGCAATCACCATTTGATTCATTTTCCCAGACCAGAAAGATTCACCACGTGCTAATCTTTCTCCTTTTACAGCAGAAGGGACAACTACAGAGAACAGAGGTGAAAAACCATCAGATGTCATCAGTACCGGACAATCTTCAGTTTTTCCGCCTGGAATTTTTTCTCTAGTAACTTGTGACCAGTGAACTGCTTTATCGACACTGGATGTGATGTCAGATAGTAACTTGCGGGAAGATTCGCCTTCGTAAGAAGAAGTAAGTTGGTCGTCTTCATCTATTGAAACATGAATGCCTATGCCATGTGATGTGTAAATTCCACCATATTCGATACCGTTGCTGGTAACAATCGCTCCTGCACCTGCGCCAACTCCTATTCCTCCGCCAACTGCAACTGCTCTTGAATCAAGTTCAGTGACTCTAGTGAGGACTTGGTCACCTTGTTCCAAAAGGTCTTCTGGAGTCATGTCGAGAATAGCTTTGTCTTTCATACCACCTACAGTGGATGCAGATTGATTACCAGGTAACTCAAAGCCTTCAATTGATGGTGAGCGGTTAGCAATGTTAATTGCTTGTTCAATCGCTCTTTTAGATGAGTTAGTGTCTACCAAATGTGCGTATCCATAACGTCCATTTTCAACAACTCTGATTCCAAATCCACCTTCTCCGCCTCCGGATGCCATCGATATTCTGCCTGCTTCAATTTCCATTGAGTGCCCATATCCTTGGTTAGCGTAAATTTCCCATTGTTGGATATTTGCTTTTTCGCATTCAGCACCAATCAATAGTGCGGACTCCATAAGTCGCTCAACAGCATCATCGGGGATCATATTCATCCCACCAATGCTTCTCTTATGCGCATGATTGGGCCGCCATCCCCTACTGGAACAGTTTGCCCCTTGCCACAAAAGCCGGGTGCTGCAAGACGTGAGTCTTTTGTCAAGCCATCAACATCCTTTAGAATTTGAAGAGTCATACCAGATACACTAACATCTTTTACAGGTCTAGATAAGGATCCATTTTCAATAATCCAAGCTTCCTGGGCAGCGAATTGGAACGATCCTCTACCAGTATCTACTTGTCCACCTCTACTTCCACAAGCATAAATTCCGAAGTCAATATCTTCTATTAATTCATCAAGATCTCGGTGAGTTCCACCTTGTATTACGGTATTGGACATCCTTACAAGTGGGTGATGAAGGCCATCTTGCGCTCTTGCTCCGCCGTTTGGTTGAATATCAAACCTATGTGCTGTTTCGCGGTGATTTAGGTATTCGGTTAGGACTCCATTTACAATGAGGTTTTTCGGTCTAGGATCGACTCCCTCATCATCTATTGGATAGCATCCATATCCTCCTCTAATAGTTGGGTCGTCAATCACGGTACAAATTTCAGAACCAATGGTTTCTCCAAGTCTTCCTTCAAGACAAGAATCTCCTGCTGCAACTAAATCCGCTTCGCAAGGGTGACCCAATGCTTCGTGAATGTATACTCCAGTAAGGTCTCTATCTGCAACTAATGGCATTCTTCCTGAAGGTGCTCTTTCAGCAGTAAGTAATCTGAGTGCGGAAATTTTAGCATTTCTGCCCATCTCTCCAAGGTCACAAGCCTCGATTAACTCAAGTCCGCCTTCGCCCCCATGTCTCATTCTATAGGATACTACATCGTCTCCATCTCGGGCTGTAACCATACCATTGATCAAGCTTCTTTGGAATGACCAAATACGGTTCATTCCTTCACTAGTAATCAATTCGGTGTGAATATGTTCGTCTGACCAACCAGTTGCAGTTGATACGATTCGATCATCATCCTTGGCTTCATTGTCAATAGCCAACATCATTTCGATTCTTTTGTCAAGGTCTGTTTCTCGGATATCTTTCTTACTTTTCCAGTGAATTTCGTCTTCGATTATAGGAACTTCTGCCAGTTCAATGATTGTTTGCGATGGAGAACGTCTTGCAGCAACTGCTTTTGCTAATCTGAACGTTGAATCTACTTGTTGTGTAATTGATTCTACATCACTTGTTGAATGAACCCCCCAAGCCCCATCTGCAAGGATTCGCATAGTAACTCCTACTTCTTGACCAGGAATTGCTCTCTCGAGTTCACCATCTTTGAGTGATGCCGTGTTTGTAGTTTCGCTGACAAGTCGGATTTCAGCGTAGTCAGCACCAAGGCTAGTCGCCATCTCTAGCGCCTTAGTTATCTTGTCTTCATCCAAGATTCTACCGTTTGAGAAATGGGATTCTGTTTGCCGGCTAGTAACTACCATGTGTGGGTGGTGTAAGAGGGACTCTTTGACCCTTACGAACTTTAGCGTATGTCTGCGAGGTGAATATGGGCAATTGCAGCATTCTCATTTTTTTTAGAAACTATACCCATTCTAGTGGAATCAAAAATATCTAGATTTGGGCGGTCATCCAATAATGTGAAGTCCATTTTATCAGCATGTTCTACAAAATCAGAATCGAAATTGGAGCATGACAAATCGACCATCCAAGCCGTAGTGTCTCCTTTTTGTAATCCTGCACGATTGAAACTTGTTGCAATATGGTGCGTGCCTGAAAGTAATCTGATAAACTCTCCATCGATTGAATTTGATTTCATCTTAGTTCTTTCTTTGTTCCTAATTAGAACATTATATGCTGCCCATGCATGAATATCACTAGCTAATGCAGTTCCGCTAATCAATGCCCAATCTCCGGATTTCCGATTTGAAATCCAAGACATTGCAAGTGCCCGAGGGTCTTCACAAGGAGTTTGTAAAGTAACTCGCCTACAAGGGAAATCCGGTGCGCTCACAGATGCCGGAAAGAGTACTATGTTTCAATCATGACGCTCACCTGGCAGTGGTTCGTCATCACTTCGAGGTTTTTTCTGTTCACTAGAAACTGTAAGTATTCTTACTGAATCCATTATTTTGTCAACTAATTTCGGCCCCCAGCCTCGCTTTGATTTTAGTGAATCTAGTTCTTTAAAACTCATCGCTAACAAATCAGCAGGGGTTCTAATACCCATTTTGGATAATGTTCTAGCACGATTACGTCCAACATTCTTGACCTGGACGAGTTGAAGCAAATCTTCCTTACAGCCAGCCCTTACTCTAGATCTCGTTAATTCTATCATGCCTACTAATTGGGCAACATGCCCTAGATGTTCTTCTGCGAAAACATCGTCTCGAAGAAGTACTTCTCTTCCTGCATGAAGTAACCAAGCCATCAAATCAGTTCTGGAGTGGACATCGCCAGGAGTAACTCCAATCTTCTTTTCAATATCCCTCAAGTCCTCTTCTTCATACCACATCTCTGTGCACCATGCACTTTTCACAAGTCCCATCGCCCTTTCATCAATCGGACTTTCAATCAATAATTCATCTTCAACTAAAGCCGCTTTCTGACGCAAAGTACTTCCAAATTCTAGTTCGCTAGATTTGGGCCAAAATGAGATGAAATCAGGTGTTGCAGCAACTAAGTGGCATAGGCTGAAGTGTGTCACTGGTAAACTTTCGCGAACAATTCTTCGCACAGCACGACGTAATCCATCGATTAGTATGTCAGCAGATAGAGGGTCGATGTAAAGTTGAGCGATTCTTTCGCCCATAGCCGTTGCTTCATACTCTGTGTCAAGAGCTTCTATATTGAAAATTTCTGTACTAGAAATCGCAATACTAGATGCTCTTTTGAAACCAAATGTCGCTTCAGTTGGTTCTTTTGATTTCTTAGCAGACATTGTTACACCAGATGCAGACTGTGCTGCATCAACCCACGATGGGGTTTCATCATCCCATGATTCGCTAATTGTTCCAATGCTTTTCCTCCTAATGAATCGCTTTTCAACTAACCATCTAAGCATGCCATCAATATTTTCTTGGAGATAGGAATGAGTTTGAGAATGCCCTAGATAAGTGCTTGAAAAGAAATCACCAATATTTTGCCTAGAGTTTAATCCACCCGTTGCGATTGAAGAAAGAAGATGGAACCTCAAAGCAGGTTCGGCTGCTAATTTCGATGTAATATCTTCGACTGGTCCGTGGATGTATCGATCGGCTATTTCGTCTGCAACTTCTCTCGGGTCACCACCTTTACAGGCTAACCAAGCTTCGCCAAGAGGGTCATATCTAGGCCTACCTGCTCTTCCGAGCATTTGTCTGACTTCCATGACAGGCAGGAATCTACTCATTCCGTCATCATATCTTTTCAAGTCCCTAACCAGAACTCTACGTGCTGGTAAGTTTACTCCTGCTGCAAGTGTTGGTGTTGCACAGAGACAATGCAAAATACGTTCTTTGAATGCATTCTCTATCATGCTTCTCTGTGTATGTTGTAAACCCGCATGATGGAAAGCGACACCTCCCTTTACACATTCTGCTAGTATGTCGCCCATAGCAGAATTAGAGGTACGGGATAGTCTATCAGATAATTCCTTCAAAGCAATTAATGATTCAGGATTTAATTTTTTCAAATGTTTGTGCATTCTTTGGCCCAACTTCTTGGCCTCTGATTGAGCTGAGCGCCTCGCAGCTACGAAAACAAGTAATTGGCCGCCCTGTTCGTAAACATCGCTGAGGGCAGCCCATGCAATGTGGCTCTTTGGGCCGGTGAGAGTTCTTGGAGGGTTGAGGTTTCCTTCCGTAGTCAATTCACTTTGTTGAATAGCCCTCGGTTCTAAATCCAATTCCGCTAAGGTCGAATATTCTAGACTAACCGGTCGCCATTCCGATACAACTAGAACGCTGTCCAACCAATCGGCAAGATCCTGAGAATTTCCTACTGTCGCTGATAGAGTTATTATTTGCGCATCAGGAAGTAGATGGCGAATACGTGTGAGGTTAATTTCCATAGTAGGGCCTCTGTGGCTGTCGTTAACAAGGTGAAATTCATCAGCGACTACAACTGAAACTCGCCGCATAATCTCTGGTTTAGATCTCATTAGAGAATCTAACTTTTCGCTCGTGCACACCAGTATGTCGCAATCATCAATTTGTCTTGCTTCGCTAGGTGCGTCACCTATTCCTAGCCCGATTTTGAGCCCAAGTTTATCTCCTAATTCTTTCAATTCACCCATTTTTTCGCTAGCCAGTGCTTTCAGAGGTACGATGTAAATTCCTCTAGAACCAATATCTTTGGTCATAATTTGGTTTACTATTCCCATAAATGCAACTAAACTTTTACCACTTGCAGTTGGTATGCAAACCATGGTATTACGTCCGGCCATAATCGAAGGCATTGCTTCTGCTTGAGGTGGATGTAGTGTTGTAATTCCCCATTCATTCTCTATGAAATCGACTAAACTATCCGGCAATCCGAGTTGCGATATAGCGCGTTCCGGGTCACCCATGGCGCATAGTGGTGGTCAATAGTCCAAAAGGTAAGCGATTGATTAGCCGACACCCTCAAGGTCTATCGTCGA
Organism: Candidatus Poseidoniaceae archaeon; assembly: GCA_045568475.1. Classification (GTDB taxonomy): domain Archaea; phylum Thermoplasmatota; class Poseidoniia; order Poseidoniales; family Poseidoniaceae; genus MGIIa-K1. The sequence goes on from JBJLAY010000079.1 coordinate 29,449, forward strand.
TGTGGATGCAACATGAGCCCCGACGATACCATGGTGGATGAGAGACTTTCAGTCTTCGAGGATGAGCCAGATTTGAATGATTGGTTCGAGGTAATTTGTGGCTCTATGATGGCTGTTATTGGTGTATTCCAGTTAATTTCTCCTGGTAATTTAGTCGATCCTGGCGTCATGAGATGGTTCGCTTCAGCAGTAACAATCTCGGGATTGGTATGGGTTGCTCACGGTTTGAAAGATATGGCAATAAAAGAAGTTCGCAAATCTATAGTACTTCTCGAGATGGGTTCAAGGCAAGGGACAGTAGATTTCGGGCTAATTAGAGATGTTATTCTAAACCCTGAAACATACACTGAGTTCCTAGTGAAGGAAAAATATGAGAAGAATGCGTATTCTGATGGTGTAATCACCGATGAAGAGCTTTCTGAACTGAAGGCGATCCAGCAAGCACTTGGAATCAGCGATGAAGAAGCCGCTAAAATGGCTGTCAGAGGCGCTGTGAAATCTGCAATAGCAGATGGAAAGGTGAGTGACGAAGAAAGAGAAATGATTGATGAGGCAGCAAAGAGCCTTTCAAAAGCTAAGAGAACCAAACTTAGCAAAGCACTTGATAGTGGTAAGATAACTGATGAAGTCGAGAAGATTCTACAATCATTAGATGAATAATTAATTCCACATATTTTCAGATACCATCTGATTAAGTATTAGTTTAGCCTTATTACGGCGTCTATTTTCAGCAATTATTCCGATTGCTGCAAGGGTTATACCAGCAATAATCCAAAGGTGTTGAGACTCAAGTAGTGGCGTATTAGGCTGTACTGCAGTTGTTGAATACAGTAGGTTGTGGTCAACATTATTGTTGAATTCGATTCTGAACTCGAGATCGTCTTTTACTCCATCTAGCATTGTAATTGAGATTAGATATGGGTAAAGATTGTCTTGCATCAGCCTCCATCTTCCTTCAGGTATATCCACTGGTCTAGTACCCCAAGTAGGGTCTTGAATCGTTCCTAATGAACCAGATTTAACCATCTCAGTATCGAGATGTATGACATTAGAATCAGGTAAATCATCAACAACTAATAGTGCTTCTAGCATTAGTAAATCTAGCATCAATGTTCTTGCAGCAAGCAAGATGAATGTACGCGAATGAGGATCTAAACTGTTGTCAGAAGATTGACGTTCACCTTTTTGTGCAACCTTTGCGAAAATTAAGGATTCTAAATCAAGTTCGTAAATTTGAGGGATGTGAAGTTGCCATCTACCATCATCAAGAGGCCAAGCAGCATCTGCTACAAGTCGTACAGACCAATCTTCGCCATCCAGCATTCCGAATGTTGCACCCACGTGTAATGCTCTGGAAGATGCAGGTGTACCTGGGTGAGATGCATGCCATAATTGGTCGAGTCTTGTATCAATCAATTCGTCTAGACTCATTTCGTCCGAAGATTGGACTTCACCCCCTATCGCCCATAATGGCGAGACTACTCCTCCTAATACCAAAATAAGTACTCCGGGGACGAATAAACCAAACCTAATCGGTATTGAAGTAGTGTCTTTTCTAAATTCTATAACTAATCCAACTAGAAGCGCAATAGACATTATTAGGGCCATAATTCCAGATGCAGCATTAAGCTCCTTAGCACCCATTTCTTCGGCTTTCATTCCTAATCCTTCCCATTCATATGATGAATAATCGAACTCTTCAGGGGATGTAGGGCCTATTCCTTCGAATGCAATAATTCCTGCCCATTGGTAAGGTTGGAAGGCATTCAATCTCCCTCCTATGCACATATCATATTCGCCAGCAGGCAATGCTCTCCACTGCCAAGTAAAACGAGACTCTCCATTGATAACTTCGGTTTCTAGATCAGGAGTTGGCGCTAGCCTTCTATCTGGCAATATAAGGTCAGGTTGCCCATGAGATTGTTCGATTTCAGAAGGGACAATGTCCCAGACAAAAGTTATTCTAAGCAATTCGTGATTATCTACATCAAATCTCCAACAGTCTCTATCATCTTCAACAAGAGCACCGTAGTGGTTTGTTTCAAGATCGGTTGCTCTTGGACTACCATCAGATGATGGTTCATCGACATTTCTAGATTCAACATTTTCAGACCAGATTATGTCTAAAAGCATGTATGATGATCCTCTAAGATTTAGTTGCCATGTTCCGGGTCTTTCTACTTCAAATTGAAGTAAAATCCTGATACTTTCTTCCGGCCAGAGTAGTCTGTCACCCCCGTTTTCTAAGGGCTCATCCTCTACATAGTGTGGCCCTGAAAGACCATCGGTGGGGTTTGAATCTCCTTCAAAGTCAATGATTGTAGTAGATTGAGCTATTATTATTGTAACTTGTAAATCGGGTCTAGAAACCCCAATTACGTCATCTTGGTAGCGCAAATCAATTTGTAATTCATCAATTAGGTCTGGAATTAATGCTATTTCACTTTGTGTGGGCTCCATAGGTAATTCGATTAAGATTGATTCAGGTGTGACTGGAGTAGCAGAATTAACAGTTCCTTGTATGCTCTCTTCGCCAATATGAAATTCAGTCAAAGAGCAGTCATTGACATCATTACAAGAGAACCATAACTCTCCACCGCCATCATCTGAACTTATGGCTGCCTGTGAAACAGGGCTACAAAGTATGCAGAGGAATAGGATTGCAATTAGCCTCCGCATGAATTGATGTCACCAAAAGTGACTAATCACTGTGACGCTGTTTTGGGCACATCTACCAAAACCGTCCTGCAAATTCTACATTGATATCGACCCTTGCCTGGTTTTTGTCGAGGATATTCCTTATGGCAAGTATTGCAAACCCACAGCCAGGATGCTTTCTCAGCTCGTAACATCTCAGTAAAAGATGCACCCATTTGCGCAGATTCTTGACTAGGCCATAGTTTCTCTAGAGAGCGAAAAGTCGAATCATGTGCTGTAAATCCTAACGCGTGAACAAATTCATGATGCATAACCCATGCAGCATATGGTTTCCATTCTTCAGAAATTAACCTCGGGTGTAAATCGATCACTTCTACTTCCTCTGGCTTGCTAGGTTTTGTAACCCCTCTTCTCCAACGGGTAACTCCATGACGTTGTGTTGCATTTCTCTTTAGGACTCCCAAATCGATTTCAGTGAGTTTTGTAAGTTGCTCTTCACTCCAAACATCCATAGCAAGCATTACCTCGATTACAAATTCCCGTAGATTGTTTAAATCCTCGGTTTGTGAATCGTTTGCTTTTGCCATTCATGACCACCGATGATATGCAGGATGCCCTTCTTTTACAGCTACGAAAAGACCCTTTCCAGTTGCGCAAACCTTTCCATCAGCAGTTAGTGTCATTTTCACATTAGCCCTATCTTCTAATAATTCTTCAATTTCTGCAAGAATGTGTAACTCTGTACCTGTAGGGGTTGGCCTTCTGAGAGAAATACTGTAGTTTGCAGTAACCGTACACGGTGGTTCATCTGCCCCTGATGCATCCATCAATGCAATTGCTGCAGCCCAATTGCCATGACAATCTAGGAGGCTACCGATAATTCCTCCATTTACCATTCCAGGAAATGCTTGATGTTCTTCAGACGGAGTGAAATGCATCTCTAGTCCTTCTTTACAACGGAATGAATCGATCTGCAAACCTTTGGCATTAGCGGGCCCACAACCGAAGCAAATCGACGAGGGGGCGTATTGACGTTGAACTCCTTCTCCCATGGTTATCCAAGTCACAGGAGGTTGATTTGTTTATCCTGCCTTCCATCACTTTGATGACACATCGATTAATGGCCAAGCATGGCGGGGAAGAAGAGGCGGGTTAGAGTCGCTCACGAACTTCCTAAAACTAGACGGTTGGCTATCAAAAAAGCACTTCAGGAACATGAATCTGAAGATCGTCCGGATTGGGACCGCTCCACTGATTGGAAAGTAACTAGATTTCTTCGAAAAAGAATCAAACCTGGAGAAATGCGCACGATAAGATTGCCATTACTAGATGTTGACATGGGAGATTCTTGGCCCATACCAGTAACTGTTTTCCATGGAGTTAGGCCTGGGCCGGTTGTAACAATCATTGGTGGAACTCACGGTGATGAATTAACTGGACCAAGTGCATGCACCAATTTACTTTCTTCAATATTCACTGGCCCTGAAGGTGCTTTGGACCCCAGTGCAATGGCGGGAACAGTTCGTATTGTCCCTGTTCTAAATTTGCCAGGATATAGAGCGAAATCAAGATATTTCCCAGATGGAAGAGACCTGAATAGAGCCTTCCCTGGCAATCCGAAGGGAAATACAACATCAAGAGTAGCCAGTGTTGTAAAGAAGAATTTGATTGAAGATTCCGATGTGATTATTGATTTGCATAGTGCTGCAGTGGGCCGTTCAAATATGCCTCAGATAAGAGGGGATCTTTCTCATCCTGAATCAAATATCTTGGCTAAAGCCTTTGGAATTGAAGTGGTTTTGGATAGTAGACCTCCTAAAGGAAGTCTTCGAAGAATAGCAAACGAATTGGATATTGCTGCTGTTACATACGAAGGTGGAGGTGCAAATTTGCTCGACCAATCCGCAGTTAAGGTCGCGGTTCATGGTTGCTTGAATGTTCTTAGAGCATTGAAAGTAATTCCAAAGAATCCAAGTCGTCCTCGTTTCAGATTAAATGCTGGTGGCTCCACTTGGCTCAGAGCAGGAGAAGGCGGGCTTCTCGATATGTTCGTTAGCCCTGGTAGTGTTGTTGAGAAAGGCGATGTTGTTGCCACTATTTCCGACCCTGGTTCACCCGGTTTATCTGTTGACATAGTTGCACCTGAAGATGGTTTGATGATTTGTACAGCTACGAATCCATTCGTGACAGCAGGGACTCCAGTGGGTCACTTCTTACCTATTTCAAAACATATAGAGTTACTAAAAACTCAAATTAATGATAGAGGAGTTCTAATTGTAAACGGAAGCCAAGGAGATGCGATATGGAGAGAAGATGGCGATGAGATGGTTGAAATCGACGTCAAAGGCGAGTGGTCTGGTGGTTCTGTCGATGCGGAATGGAATCCGATAAATGCTGATGAAACAGAGCAGGAAGAAGCCGACTCATGATTGCTGTAGGAATGATTCTACAGCGCTCTCAATTTCTTCTTCTTCCATATTCCGAGGTTGACTCTTTGCAACTTCGAATAGATGCGCAACTAATTCATCTGTTGCTTCGATATTCCTGCTTTCAAGCCAGTGGATAATGTTTGATCGACCAGACATATGCCCAATTCTAATTACTTGTTCAAGTCCAAAGTCTCCCGCAGGTACACCACTGTATACTCTGTCTGCAAGCCACATGTCACCTTTTCTGATTGCTTTAATGACAGCACTGGCATGCACTCCAGTTCCTGTTTCAAATGCATCTTGGCCGAATACAGGGTAATTTCTTGGTAGTGGGACCTTGATGTACTCATTTGCTTTCTTGACATAATCATTTAGCAACGACAGGTCATTATCGATTACTCCCATTAGTGACAAGTTTACTAATGTCTGATCTAGAGGTGCATTACCTGCCCTTTCACCAACACCTAATGCAGTTCCATGAATTACATCTGCGCCAGCTTCTACCGCTGCTATGTTGTTAGCAACGCCTAGTCCTCGGTCTTGATGCCCATGCCAATTTACTTCGATATCTCTTCTTTGATATCCGGCATCTTTGATTACTTCTTCATCGATAAATGAAAGTAACTTCTTGACGCCGTTTGGTGTCACGTGGCCACATGTATCGCATACGCATAGTCTCCTGACTCCCAAATCCATTGCTCTCTGATAAATTAGTTTGACATCTTCTGGCTTTGAACGAGTTGTATCTTCGGTAACAAACATTACTGGTACATCATTATCAACTGCAAATGAAACTGCTTTTTCCATAGTTGAAACTAGTTTTTCCATAGTCCAACCTTCTGTGAATTGTCTAATTGGGCTGGTTCCTAAGAAAGCACTTGCTTGGATTTCCATCTCATGCTTTGATTGTAATCCGACCAGAGGCTCAATATCATTCATTAGAGTCCTAACAGCGGCTCCTGGGCGTATTTTGTAGTCATTTTCCTTAATGTGATTTAACATCGAGTCGATATGTTCTAAGTGAAATGGTCCCGCACCAGGAAGTCCAAGGTCGACCTTTTGGATTCCTAATTTTTCCATGTAGGTCAATAATTCGATTTTCTGTTCGATTGAAGGGTTTAGAGCACTGGGGCTTTGTAGCCCATCTCTCAAGGTCTCATCATCAAACCAAACACCATGAGGGTGGTTTTTTGAGTCCCTTGTATACTCATAATCGACAACGTTCCAATCATAGATTAGATTCTGTTCATTCATAGTATTCACCATCCGAGGAACTTCGCTCCTCATGCCGCAGATGGGCGGTCAGTGTTTGAACCCGTCGGATGAAATAATTCACTCTTCTTCGCTATTATTTGGTGATTTTTCACCATTTCCGTCCTCAGTATTTTTCTCTGTGAGGATTTCTTCGGCTAATTCAGCAGGCATTCTAGCACTGAAAATCAACTGGTCTGTGAATGAATCCTTAGATTTAGATCTAAGCTCCATAACTCGTGTTCCTTTTGATGAACGTCCAGAGGTTTCCTTGGTTTGCATGGCTGCAATTCGTATTACAACTCCCTTACCAGATAGTAGGAACAATTGGTCGTTCAAGTCAGGGACTTGGTGAACTCTAGAGATAACATCTCCATCGTTTAGGTTCATTGTAATCACTCCCTTACCTCCACGCTTTGTTACTCTGTATCCATCCATTTCGGTCTTAGGATCACCATTTTCATCGAATTGCTGCTCATCATTTCTGATTGTCAGAATCTTCTCACCCTTTCCAAGACGGGTTCTCTTACCCATACCTTGTTTTGAAAGTGTCAATACACTGGTATCAATGTCATTTGTCAGAATCATTCCGGCCAGTGCGGCATCATCTCCCAATCTAATTCCTCTTACTCCACTAGATACTCTTCCTTGGGTTCTGACCGATGACAGGTCGAATCTACAAGCGCGTCCAAGGTTGGATACCATTACCACGTTATGTTCATCGGTACCGCTTCTAACAGTAATCAATTCATCATCTGCTGCAAGGTTAATCGCTTTCTTACCGTTACGGTTAATCTTAACATAATCTGAAAGGTTGCTCTTCTTGATTACTCCTTTCTTGGTAGCAAATGCTAGGAAATGACCGGATGGTTCATCGATCAAGTCTTTGTTCAGTGGAATGATTGATACAACATGTTCATCATCTTTCAATCCTAAGATATTACGGATGTGACTGCCTCTACTAGTTCTAGAACCTTGAGGAGTCTCCCAAGCTTTCAGGCCATACACTCTTCCTTCAATGTAAGGGACTTGATTGTCATCCTTATCTTTCTTAGTTGCGGGACGGTTAGTGAATATCAACAATCTATCTTTGCTGAAACAGGTAATAAGAGTCGTCGGGAAATCCTCGTTCTTGGTTTGTACGCCCTTCATACCCTTCCCTCCGCGGTTTTGCATACGGAAAGTTTCAGCAGGGAGGTGTCTGATGTAATTGTCATTGGTCAATGTAATCACTATTGCACGTTCTTCAATCAAATCTTCACGATCCATCGAAAGCGGCATAGGGTCAATGAATGATCTTCTTTCATCACCATGTCTTTCTACCATTTCATCTAATTCAGTTAGTAGTATGTCTAATCTTCTAGGCCTTGAAGCAATTATTTCATTCAGGTCAGCTATTTTTATTTGCAACTCATCGAATTCATTCTTTACCTTGTCAACATCCAGCCTGCTCAATTGATACAGCCTTCTTTCAGCAATAGCCTTTGACTGAGGTTCAGTGAAACTGAATGCAGCAATACCTGGGAAAGATTCGTTACCTTGTAGTACCGACTCAAATTGTTCACGACTAGAACTTCCTTTACCTACCGTGATAACATCATCTATTCGGTCTTGTGCCTTTACCAATCCTTCTAGAATATGTGCTCTGGCTTCAGCCTTGCTAAGATCGTAGTTTGCTCTTCTTTCGATAACTTGCTCTCTATGTTCAACATAAGTGTGAAGCATAACTGGCAATGTTAGTAGAACAGGTCTTCCATCTAGGATTCCCATAACGTTAGCAGAATAAGATTCCTGCAATCTGCTAGATTTGAATAATTGATTAAGAACAGCATGCGGGTCAGCATTATTCTTGACTTCAATTACTACGCGTATTCCTTCTTTTGAAGACTCATCACGAATATCTCTGATTCCGATTACAGTTCCTTTGGTTACTAAATCTGCGATATGGACAAGCATGTCTGCTTTCTTAACCTGGTAAGGTATTTCGTGAATAATAATCCTCTTACCCTTTTCATCATCCAATACATCACACTTTGAACGAACGTGGAACCTTCCTTTACCAGTTGTGTACATGTCGTAAATCCCATCGATGCCATGAATAGAAGCACCGGTGGGGAAGTCTGGGCCCTTTATGTGCTCCATGTATTGCTCTATAGACAAAGATGGCATGCCTTGATTACTTTCTCCTTCCTCAAGAATAGTCTCAACATGCAATCTAACAGCACCCGAAACCTCGGTCAGGTTATGTGGCGGGATTCTTGTAGCCATACCAACAGCGATTCCGTCACTTCCATTCAGTAGGAGGTTTGGTAATCTTGATGGCAAAACCGTAGGCTCTTGTTCAGAATCATCGAAGTTAGGTTGGAAATCGACAGTGTTTTTGTCGATGTCCTCTAACATGTGTTTTGCAATACGGTCTAATCGACTCTCAGTATATCGCATAGCAGCAGGTGGGTCACCGTCAATTGAACCGAAGTTGCCCTGTCCATCCACCAATGGATATCGCAGAGAGAATTCCTGTGCCATTCTGACCATAGTGTCGTAGATCGATTGGTCACCGTGAGGGTGGTATTTACCCATTACTTCTCCAACAGAACGAGCAGATTTACTGAATTTCTTATCGGCAGTATGGCCGCCTTCGTGCATACCATACAGAACTCTCCTGTGAACCGGCTTCAGGCCGTCTCTTGC
>JBJLAY010000080.1:0-38255 GCA_045568475.1 Candidatus Poseidoniaceae archaeon
TCTTCATAGATTCCCATTTGACGTCCTAATCTACATGGGTCATGGTAAGTTACAGTAAGTTCATCTTCAACTTTCATTTCCATATCGAATCCGTTTTCGATAAGATACTCAGTTGTATGCATAACCTTGACTCCTTCTAATTCGTAGTCACGAGCGAATGTTCTGAAACACTCAGCACAGGATGAAACTAGAGTATCGATTCCTGATGCTTCAATCTTCTTTTGATTGTAAGCCTTCAACTTGTCAAACACTTCATCAAGTCCTTGCCACTTCTGATCATGGCCACAGCACTTCAAGAAATCGCGTCCAAGGTAAGAAACTTCAGTACCCATTTCTTCAAACAGAGTGAAAGCAGCACTTGTAGTATCTCCTAGATTCATGTCGCCTTCGTTTAGGTGGCTGAATACCATTTCTTGGTCAAGGTAATCCACACATCCAGGGTAGTAGCCTACATTGGAGTCGATTGGATAGTCTTCAACAGCGACGAAGTCTGCATCACTGTCTTCTTCTGCTTCAGCAGCTAGAACAGCCTGCAATACTGTGTGAGGAATCTCTGCGGCTGGCCCACCAACGATCAGTGTTCTTCGAATATCGACATATGAGTCATAATCTACCAATTGAGGACATGCATTAGTACATGCTGTACATGTAAGACACGAGTACATTGGAACGCCATCATCTTCATTATTCCATGAATTGTAAATGATGTTTAACTTGTCACCAGCATTGAATAATCTAACTGGACAAGCATCGTCACAGAGGTCACATCCGTAACACTTGTTCATTTCGAATTCATATCCTCTAGCCATATTTCGAAGGACTACAAATACGCCCGCTCCTGCAGCCAAACACGGGATGAACATAGCGTAAGTCAACTTTGCATCCAATGATTTAGGATTGACGTGATAAGTTGGGTTTTCAACAACCCCTGCATAATCTCCTTCTAGAGCAAGTGCGGTGTCATTTGAAAGATCTACTGTGCGTCCTGCAAGCCCATTGCCGGCATCTTCTCCGTACAATAGTAGCGGCTGGTAAGCTTTGATCGTGAATGTAGTCTCTACTACAACGCTATCATTGGTCAGTAGGCCGTCAGTAGATTCCACCTTGAATTCATAGTCGTAAGTTCCAGCAGGAAGTTCGATTCCTAATTCTCCTGAGTTACAGTCTGTATCTATTAATACATCACCAGAGCCATGTTCTGAGACAATTAGGCTAGATTGAATCATCTTGGAAGTTGAATCTCCACCGTCGATAATGACTTCGCTTGCTCTAGTCGAACAGGTCGCATCAACAGGTACCGTAGTAAAGTCAACGTCATCAGGCCAATAGTTCATCGTTGTACCATCTGTAATTTGGAATGAACCAGTTGCCCAGATGTATTCATCTGCTGTGTAATTATCTATTCCTGTGGCGCCATTAACTCCAGATTCTAGGTCTTGATGCCCATTATTATCGGCGAAATCAATCATGTAATATCTCGCAGGTTGGTAAATATTCCATTCCATCCAAGCTGAGGCAGGAACAATATCTCCATCGAAACCTTGAGCGTCCATGAATTCATTTCTCTCAGTTACTTGTACATCATGTGGCTGAGAACGCATATCTTCTAATTCCTGATAATCCGCAATCGTGAGTAACCCCTTAGCATCCCAGAAACCATTGTCATATACTGGGTATGAAACTACACTAGCAGCAGTTGCTACAATGAATGCTCCAACTATCAACTTCTTTCCGTGGGCAGGTGTGAATCTTGCCCCCCAAGCGTTATTGAATAGCCACTTGGCAACGAAATAAATCACAATCCATAACAGAATACCTGTCAAAATCCATGGTATCATGTTGAACAAGTCTGCAACCCATGGATCTCTAGTTCCACATACCAAGTCACTATGACTGTCTAATTTACAGTAATCACTTCTGTTTTTACCATAAAGTTCCAAGAAGATGTTGATGGAGAATACTGAGATGAACCAAATATGTGCGAGGTATACAGCACCTGCGCTAGCAAACCACGGGTCTTCAACAGGTCTCTTCTCACGTCCACCTAGGAATGGAGGAAGTGCAAGGATTCCGACTGGGATTCCAGTAAGGAATGCGCCCCACCATGCTGCGTTCCAAGGGAAAGTTGGCTGTCCGAAGAAATCTCCAACAGGTCCTAATGGTACATCGAATTGCGGTAGGTATTCTCCCCATCTTAGGTAACCATATGAAAATAATACATACCAATCAGGGAATACGAAACCAGCCTGAGCGAATGGGTCAGCAGCACTGTGTAGTGGTGGTGGAATAAGCCATGCATAGAATAGTAGTACACATGCCATGAATCCAAAGATCAATGTGTCACGCAATGCTTCATGTGGCCAGAAACCATGACCTGAGCGGGTACGCTTACGCTTTTGTTCTGCAGATTCTAATTTCTCTTTTTCATCCATGTAGGATGATGCAACTGCACCAAGATTCTCAATTAATCCCATAATTCATGCCTCCAATATCAGTGCGGCTCCGCAATTCCTTGAACCCATACAATGAACAAATGTATTATGATCAATGTGGTTACAATAACTGGCAATATAAACACGTGAATGAAATACATTCGTGTTACAGTGCGATGTGATAATGACGAGCCTCCAAACAATAGAGTCGCTACTAATTTGCCTATGAGTGGTGTAGAGTTAGCCAGATTGATACCAATCACTGCAGCACCATATGCCAAACTGTCCCATGGTAGTAAGTATCCGGAATAACCGAATACAATCGTGAGTGCCATGAGTGCTACTCCAATTAACCAGTTTAGTTCACGAGGATTGCGGTAAGCTCCAGTAAAGTATACTCTACACATATGGAGGAATACTGATGCAACCATGAAGTGAGTTCCCCAATGGTGAACTGCACGAATAATGTATCCAAATGGTAATTGTGTCATGATGAACTGCATACTTGCATAAGCAGGAGATGGATCACCTTCTCCACCAGGAACATAATAGATACCTAGGACAGTACCTGTGATTACAAGGATGATGAAAGAAAGGAACGAAATTCCTCCCAAGCAATACAATGGATACCAATACCAGATGATTCGCAATTTGTACTTTTCAGCGTGAGTAAGCGGCATTTGACGGTGCATATTGTAGTATGCACCTTTGCTCATATTCCAATAATCTTGGATCCTGAACCTCGTGTCAAGGAACGAGAAAACCCATAGGAAAGTTCTCTCAGCGAATCCCATTTTTCCGCTTGTTTCTACAGCACGTAGAATTTCACGTCGTGGAATGTCCTCATTTTCTTTACGTAGAGTAAACGCAATTAGAACTATGATGAATGCGATAAAGAACCAAAGTACCCAGAATATTGTGCTCATATTTCCACCTCAGTCGCAATAGGTCAACCAGCCCGTGTAATCAGAAGACGCCTCAATAGTATCGCCATTCATTATGATTGGTATAATCGGTAATCCTACAGGAGCAGGGCCACCTGCTCGACGGATTCCAAGATATTCGAATGAAGCACCAGTGGATCGGTTTGCATTTCGGTTAACTTCGATTGCTGTTGGATCGAAACGGCTTGAGTGGCAGATACAGAACATCTTGCTTCCTCCGTCATCTCCTCCACCTGGTGTCCAATTATCGTCAGTAAATGAGTTGGATACTAATTGCCACCCTGGGATACAACAAAGGTGAGTGCATCTTGCGAAACTCATTACAAGGTCATTACTTGGGTCAAAGATTTCAGGATTGCCTAGTAGATATTCAGTCGCATGTCCTACGTAATTCTTACCGATATCGTATCCTGCCATTTCTTGGAATCGTGGTGAATTGTCTGCAATTGGCTTGCTTGAATTTTGAGAGTGAGGTACATAGTTGACGATTACAGGCAATCCATTCCATACACCCTGCGCACCAGACATTCCAACACTTGATTTTGCTGCTTCTGCTTCGAAATCAGATTTTGACATAGGTTGCAAATGCTTCGCACCATACCATGCTTCATCTTCACGACCTTTTGCCCAGTAAAGAACAGATGTGTCTCCACCTCCGCCTCCGGATGGAGGCAGGAGAATCGAGGCAAATCCGAGTGCCCCCAAAGTGGCAGCTAATACACCACTTGTTGCATTGAATCCATACCTCATGAATTGCCTTCTATTGACAACCGTGTCGCCAGTTAATGACAACAAATCTGTCTTAGGAGATGGGGCAGGTCTGAGTTTCATATCGTCCATAGGAATCACCAATTGTATTCTCTCCAGTCTTTCTGATGCTCAGGGATGTACTTGTTCTGGCTATGCTTTACAATGATTGTATCTGGTAGTACCCATTTTAGGTAAACAATTCCCATCATGATTAGTGTCGATAGCCCCATTGCAAGGTGGTAAGACAATTGTTGCTGATCCCATGCTGACCCGTTAAGTAGGCCGTACAACATTGTGCCAAACCAAAACAGTGCCCAAAATATTCCCCATCCAAAGAAGAACATAGTTAGTGCAGATTTACCAGAAGGTGCTAAAGACGCTGAAATTACTGTCCCTGGTTCTGCAGGATTAAACACTCCGTGATTAATCGCACTATCCATTTCTTCTTCAGTCAAACTGGCGCCATCTAGGGCGGTCCTCGCATCCTTGACGCTGACTTTACCTGAGGCAACCTTCTCTAGAAGTTGAGTGATTGTGTCTTTAGCCATCATTGATCACCTCTTCTGTTGACCTTGTACCTTAAGCGCAGCAAGTTACTCCTGCCCTTGTATGATGTTGAGAATCCATAACGAAGCAATAGTCCACAGAACACAATTACGGCTATTACTGCTCCAAACCCAAGTAGTCCGAGCCAGTGTGCTCTGAATTGAGCACCCATGGTATGAAGATCAACTTGTCCAGCTTCTGCTTCTGGCGCTTCTGGAGTTCCACTGCCTGCGATTAACGTTCGCGTTCCTCTGCCATCATCTTCTGCAACCTCTACTAAATTGAATACGAGTTGGTTCCAGTAATCTCCGGCGGGACCATCTGCTCCATTCACAGCATTTCCGGTAATCCAGAAATCAATGTGGCCTGCACCAGCAGTTGGCGCAGTCCAAGTTATTTCGAATATTCTTGTGGCCGATGAAACATGTGTGCGGGTTGCAGTGTCGTCTTCCCAAGCCTGTCCATCTCCCGAGAATTCTCCTGCACTAACTCTGGCCGAGAATCCTCCCATGTCAGTTGCAGGGCCTCCAACAATTTCTAGCCTCATGTTGTATACTTGGTCTGGAGCCCAAGTGTGCGGGACTCCTACTAGGAGGATCATTACCGAATTACTAGGCTCTGCACCGTGGCACAAGCAGCCTTCTTTGGCCACATCATCTATTGTTTCAGCACCATTTTGCTGCTCGCCACCAATGCCTTCAGGGTAAGCGTTTACAAGTCCTGGTAAAAGCATAACCAGCACTAGGAATAGTGGAAGGAGACTTCGGACGGAAACCCGTGATTTGCGCATAGCGTATCCCAACCGGTTTATGCGACTTGGATTGCGCCTATAATCGTTCCTTGTGCAGCATTCGTGCTATGGTCTTGCAGTGTAACAATTTCGATGTATTTTTGCACTGAACATTTGATGGGAAAACATATTGATAATCACGGCGAGGAGGGGGCATGTCAGACCACGCTTTCGAGAACACATATGACCTCTCAAACGAACAACTTCAGTCGTTGGATGAAGCCGAAGAGGAAATGTTGAGAAATAATCTCGGCAAGGCTGAGGAAATTTTACTCTCTATGCTAGTTGATGATGAAGAGTGTATTCCTGTTCTGAATAATCTCGCTCATCTCTATGGTAGGCACTTTTCTGATTTTGAAAAGGCGGTTGAACTTTACGGCAAAGTATTAGCTTTGGAGCCAGACAATGCTTGGGCTCGAGATGCTAGGCGTAGATACATGCGATATGTTGGAAGAGATTGAATAACCTCCAATGCGAGGAGTAGGCATGGATGGCGCTCAAATCTTGATTGCCGGCGTCGGAGGTTTAGGTGGTGCTTGGGCCCAAAGAGCACATGCTAAAACGGGTCATGATATCGATTTAGTACTGATTGATGCTGATGAAGCAACCTTCGTATCTCCAGATGCTCACGTCATTCGGTTAGGCAAAGATTTGGACTCTGCGGGTTGTGCAGCTTTACCTCCTTTGGGCGAACAAAGGATGAGGCAAGCAGCAGGTGTATCTCGTACCCTTTTAGATGGTGTTGAAATGGTTATTCTACTAACTGGCCTGGGTGGTGGCACAGGTACTGGTGCTGCTCCAGAGTTTGCACGTCAAGCACGCCTTTCTGGCGCCATTGTAATCTCAATTGCTGCAATTCCATTCGAGGCACAAGAGGCACGCTTGAAAGTCAGTAAAGAGGGCTTACCAAAACTAGAAGCGAATTCCGATGTTTGTGTTCGATTAGACCTAGATCGTTTGGCTTGGCAGGCACGTGAAAGAGGTACTGACTGGAGGTTAGGTGCTTCATGGGTCGAGGAATTTGTCGATGGTTTGGTTAGAACACTCATGCGTCTGGGGCTGATCAATCTCGATATGATGGATTTGAAAACAATTGTTGGGCACAGTGGAGGCTCAACTTTGATGGTAGGTCAAGGAGATCCTGATGATGCAAACTCCTTGCTAGAAGATGCTTTGAGTGCACCACTAGCAAATCTTTCATTGGATGGTGCTAAGGCTTGTCTTCTACAGATAGAAGGAGGTCCTGGTATGACTGTAGGGCAAGTTGGATTGATTGCTGATGCCTTCACAGCTAGATTTGATGAAGATGCTCAGGTGATATTGGGTGCAAGAGTCAGTGAAGACTTGAAGGGAAGCATTAGGGTTGTTGCTGTTGTTTCTGGTTTAGAAGAAAAATCCGATTTAAGCCTCGTCTGAGTCGGCTAGTTCTACATCAGAATCATCTTCCTCCCATTCGGTTCCATCGCTGATGTCCTTTCCATCTTTCCAATTTACCTCTTCATCCTCTTGCCAAACTTCTTCCTCATCTACTGGTTCATCTTCTGATTCTTCATTCGTTTCTTCTTCCACTTCCTTTTCGGAAATATCAATGTTCTTGGCAACAGAGAAAATATCTGATGAGATTCGGCTAGTTCGGAGCGTAGGCCTTAGCAGAAGTATCATGGCACAAATAGTTAGAATGTGGCCAAAAATCATCACTTCTCTCAGGCTGTCAAAAGTTCCTGTAAGCATTGCTACGGATCCTGCATAAGCATATCCAAAAGAAATACCAAGTGGAAGTGACGCATTCTCTGAGATCAATCTTTTTCCATCTCTGACAGTAAAAGTGGTCAGTGACCAAACCGCAAATATTACAGTGAAAGCCATCAGCAAGCCTTCTTCGATAAGAGTTGAAACCTCTGACGGGTTCATCTGCCATCTTCGATAGATACTGAATGCATGCCAAGTGATGAATAATTGTGCAACAATCATCCATTTGAATGAGAAAGCTGCAAGTCCTTTCTCATTACCTGCTGCTTCTCTTTCATCTCGTGTCAACCACATTGTAATCGCTTGTAGAATGAAACTTATTGCCAAGAAAGCAATTCCTCCTATGAATGCATCTTGAAAGTTCATTTTTTCTGAATCTGTAATCATTTGCCCAACCCAAATAATCACGAAGGCAAATGACTGAACTATTACGAACTGAGATGCTGTTGATGCCTTTTCTTTGTATGTATGTAACTTGGCGTCTCCTAACCCATTTGCTAACCATTCTACCATTCCTGTACGGAATGATGCAGCCTGAGCAATTGACCAAACAATGAATAGAGATGCAAGCATTGGTGATATCCAAGGGTTACTATTGCCACCTAAACCACTCCATAATATCCCTACTATAGTAGATGCAATTAGAATTGGAACAATAGTTATTCTAAAGCTGAATAGGAATCTTACGATCAGTTTCGCATCTCCGTGTTCTTCAGGCAGTTTAGTCAAGTTTTGGATTATCTTTTTGTTAGATAATGCGGCAACAATGGTGTATGATATAGCCAAAGAAATGAATGCCATAGCCACAAAGACCTCATGTGAATCTACCAAGAATAGTAGGATTATTGAAATCAGTGCAATCATAATGATATGCGGTAAAGTCCTTGGTGAAAGCATATTTTTGATTAATTGAAGTATGCCAATCTGTTCAAAATGAGACTCGGAATCTTCAGCCATAATACTCTCCCATTTTGTGCGAGAGATGGCATCATGTTAAGACAAATGCCCTAAACCGGCGAATATGGGGAAGAAATTGACCAAAGCGTTGCGGGGGAAGCGGCGTTGGGTTGGGTGTCTTTGTCCTGAATTTGAATCACGTTCAGAACTCTTAGAATATCTTTCAAAATATCCTGTGCGAATTTATGACTTCGAAGATGGAAAATGTATTCTCATGGTTAAACTAGAAGATTACGAATCAATTAAGTCAGAACTAGCGGCTGGAAAGGTAATCAGTCAAACTTCAAGTGGCAAGATTAGACTTGTTCGCGAGAGAATGGAATTTACCCGTAAGCCAAGAAAGCGTTGAAGTGCTCATTCTGTTTCCACCGAGTCATGGGAGCCGGAGGTGCAGTGCCGCCAGTGAAAGGTGAGGACATTATGATTCTCATCGGTTCATCCATAATTTTGATCATGCTAATTATGCAAACTTGGGTAAATCCGATTACTATCGAAGAAGATTCTGAAGAAGACTTCGTGGTTAAGTATGATCTTTCTGAAGGAGATACCTTCTCTCTGGAAGTTATTGAAGGTGAAGTACGGCCAGAAGTTATGACTCCCTCATTGGAATGGATAGTTGCAGAAAATATCGATTCTAGCCAAGGGAGTTGGGAATACACTGCTAAAGAGTCAGGCCTTCATCAATTTGCGATTTATGGAGTAGAAGATTCTGAAATCAAATACTCTCTGAGTAGGGGCATTATTTTTGATTACGGAATCTACCTCTTAGGTGGGATAATCCTTGGTTATGGTATTCTAAAGAGAATAGAGGCTAGTAAAGATGAACCTTTAGAAGCCATACTGGATGACTAAATCCATTCAATATCTTCTCCATCATCGATTGTTAAATCACCTAAGACTAATTGGCCATGTTCATTTAGTCCGAATGATTTGTAGGCCTTACCTTTGTAAACAGGGGTTCCAAAACTGTGCATTTTGTCAAGAATTTGCTTCCTGACTTCTGAGTGACGTACAGGTGGTACGTCAGGTAGTTCTTCTAGTAAAGATGCTAGTTCTTTATTCAGTGCTATATCGATTTCTTCATGTTCTGCTTCAAGAATCTCATCTAATGATGAGTATTCTGCGTAATTTTCAGGATCACTCTTTTTCAAATTTATACCTATTCCGAGAACTACCTTAGTAGAATTATTGTTTGATTTTCCTTCTGCTAGAATACCGCATAATTTACGCTTACCGATTAGAATATCATTTGGCCATTTCAGAAGAAGTTGCTCATTTTTGAATATATTCAATACTGCTAATGCTCCGGAAAGTTGCAAATGCCCAGGGTTAATGTCGTTACTTTCTGCAACTATCCAAGAGCCCGCATAACTCTTATCTATAGAATCCCATATTCGTTCTCTCCGGCCTCTTCCTGCAGTTTGGAATTTAGATGAGATGTGTGTGCCGATGCCACTTTTGTTTAGAAGATCATCATTTGTTGAACCAGTTGATTCAACAAATGTTTTCTCAGCTCCCTCATATGGTCTCCAGAAACAAGTTAGGGCCAATTCCTCACCATCTTCGAATTCAATCTCGTCCCAAACTCGATGTGAGAAAATTAGCGTATTTTCAATTGAACCTTTTCGCGAGATAGTAAGTATTCTTCCATTAGGTGCAAGTAGTTGATTACTAATAATACTGCGCAACATCCTATGGCCAAGTCCTAGGCTGTCTGTATCGACTAGACCAGCCTCCTCCATCGGTCCAAGAACTTCGGTTATCTCAGCATGCGGTATGTATGGGAGGTTCCATACAATCATGTCGAATTTCCCTTTGAATGGGAAATCTTCTGGACCAATTCCTCCTTCTTTGATTTCAGCATCAAGTTTACTTTCAGCCATATTGCCTTTAGTTGCGGCTACTGCGAATGGATTAATGTCGCAACTCGATACTTTCCATCCCATTTGTGCAGCCAGAATACTAACTGCCCCAGATCCGCAGCCGATTTCCAGAAACTTTCTACCTCGTCCAGGGCCAAAAGAAATAATTCTCCTAGCTAGAAGATCGGTGTCTTCTCTTGGAGGGTAAACTGTACTTGGGATTATTAGGCGGAAATCAAATCCATTCTGCGGAGTCCAAACCGTTGCACTGGGGGCTACTTTTAGAAATTCAATTTCCCTGTCTGCATGTAGGGGCGAGAATACCTCTCTTTCGTCCATGCGCTTCAATCACCCGTGAGTGCCGAAGCCTTTATGTCTCTTGGCAATAAAACGTATTTGAGAAGGGAGTTGTCAATCTACCCTCTTAGTGTCGCATTTTTGGTGCCATTTTTGCTGGCGGAGGTTTTAAGAACCCCTTGCAGGTCGGGCAAGAAGCCCAACACATACATTTGGGCCTGTAGCTTAGTCAGGTAGAGCGTCCGGCTTTTAACCGGACGGTCGCGGGTTCGAACCCCGTCAGGCCCGCCTGACAAGCACGGGAACGGTGTATGTCGGGGCTAACGGGGTGAAAAATTTTGGTAGTCAAGTCTGCAACCAAGAAGCGTTTAATGGAAATGGGAATTGCTGAGGAATACGCTCACAAATTGGCTACGGACCGCAATATGACCGACATCAAGGCCATGGCCGCAGATGAGATAGCTTCATGTCTTGGAGTGTCCAAAGATGATGAGATTTTTACAGGTGCAATGAATGCACTTGCTGAATTAGGTCAGAGACGCCAGAAGCGCCGCAGTCGCAAGATAACCATCTCTAAGAAAGCCTTAGATGATGATGATATGGATTTGGCAAGTACCAAATTCAATGTTCTTAATCACGTATTGGTTCCTCATCAGGAACTAGTTGCAGTGGAAGATGAAGAAAGTGAACTTGAGCCATGGGGTCTTATTGCCACAGACGAAGATACAGGCGAACCCCGCCTTGCAAAGGAACTTCTACCGAAGATTCTGATTACAGATCCAGTTGTCCAGGTGATTAAGGAGACAGTAGAGCGTGCAAGAGATGCAAACTCTGAAGGCGATGAGGAAATAGTTCCTCTACCCGCAGGGTGGCTCTCAGACCGCGTTCTGAAGGTAGTTCGCAAATCTCCATCCGCCGGAAAATCAGTCGCTTACAGATTGATAGTGGAGGGCAGCTGAGCCGAGGTGATACCATGAAGGAGATTATTGAATCATTTTTCCGAGAACGCAGTCTGGTTAACCACCAGTTAGCATCATACGACGATTGTATCCCAACTGGTGATAACTCAGTTTCACGTATGGAAAAGATCGTACGCAGTATCCGTGTAGGTACTGATGAAGAAGTAGAAGATGATATGGGCGGTCTAATCAAATTAGACGTAATCGACCAAGATATTATTATTCGCGTTAAGAACATTCAACTTGGCGAACCTACAATCCGTGAAGCAGACGGTAGTGATCACCCTTCAATTCCTATGGAATGTAGGCTACGTAAGTTAACTTACATGTCACCAGTCCGTATGGATTTCACTATATTCAAGAACGGAGTTCCTTCTCAGCCAGAGAAGGGAGTTCAAGTTGGTAACATGCCAATTATGGTACGCAGCAGAAGATGTAATCTTCACGCAAACCACGTAGCAGGGGACAAAGTATTGCACCCTACTACTTCAGATGAAGACCACAAGATGTGGGAAAAACTCCTCAGAACTAAGGGCGAAGACCCACTAGATCCTGGAGGCTACTTTATCATAAACGGTACTGAGCGTGTCCTAATCTCTATGGAAGATTTGGCTCCTAACCGTGTTACAGTCGAGATAAACAAGAGATATGCAAAGAAGACTGAAGTTGCAAAGATTTTCTCTCAGAAAGATGGTATGAGAAAACCACTGACTGTTGAAAAGCGCCGTGATGGTATGCTAATGGTAAAGATTAGTACTGCTGGAACAACAGCAATTCCTGTAGTTCTATTGATGAGAGCACTTGGTATCGAAAACGACCAAGAACTGTTCCAAGCAATTGCAGGTCCTACTGAGACTTTCAAATTCATCGTTGCAAACATCAACGAAGTTAAGGACAATGAAGAATATGCAGTTGACTCCTTAGAAGAAGCGCACCAATGGTTAGAGAAGAAATTCGCCGCAGGTCAGCAGAAGGAATACCGTGAAGCTCGTGTAAATCAGTTACTCGACCGTGAACTACTTCCTCACTTGGGTGACTCAGAAGAACACCGCAAGAAGAAAGCAATTTTCCTCGGAAGAATTGTCCGCCAAGTTTTGGAAATGGCAATTACTAGCCGTAAGCCAAACGACAAAGACCACTATGCAAACAAGCGTGTTCGCCTTGCAGGAGATCTTATCGAAGATTTGTTCCGTGTATCTATGGGACAATTGGCTCGTGACCTGAAGTACCAACTAGAGCGCCATCACAACAGAAAGCGTGAATTGAAGATTACTTCATGTCTAAGGCCTGATGTTCTGACTAGCAAGATAATGCATGCGCTAGCCACTGGAAACTGGGTTGGTGGACGCTCTGGAGTAAGTCAATTACTTGACAGAACAACATACCTTTCTGCATTATCGCACATGAGGCGTGTAACTAGCCCTCTAGTTAGAAGCCAACCTCACTTCGAAGCACGTGACCTGCACCCTACTCAGTGGGGTCGCCTATGTCCTAACGAGACGCCTGAAGGTCAAAATTGTGGCCTAGTAAAGAATGCAGCTCAGATGATTGACGTTTCTGAAGCAATTCCAGAAAATGAAATCCGCTCAAGATTAGATGAAATGGACGTATTCCAGCCTGATGATTGGACAGACGGTGACAGAATTCACGTCAATGGTGACATTTACGGTATCCACAAGCGCGGTAAGAACCTGGTAACCCAATTCAAGAATGCTCGCCGAAGAGGAGCTATTAGGTCTGAAGTATCAATTAGATACGATTCTACAAACCGTGACATATTCATCAACACTGACAAAGGAAGAATCCTAAGACCAGTATTGATTCTATATGATGGTGCGCCTAGATTAACTCAGAAGCACTTGGAGATGGTATCTGCAGGCGATATGACCTTCAAAGATTTAGTCAATGAGGGAGTCGTTGAATGGATAGATGCAGAGGAGGAAGAAGACCTCTACATAGCGCCAAGACCTTTCGTTCTACCAGAGGAAGTTCCTGAAGGAAATGAGTATGCTGGAAGGCCCGTTAGTCATTCGACTATTACCTGGTTGAACCTTGGAGAACCGGGTGCAACATTTGCTAAGTTACAAGCTAGAATCACATTGCCTAACGGAGTAAAGGCTGATGCAGTCTTCGATGTTGATTTACTTTACACTAGTGAACACACACACTGTGAGATTGATCCACAATTGGTTCTCGGAGTTTGTGCTTCATTGATTCCTTACCCAGAACACAACTCTACACCTCGTGTTACAGGTGGAACTGCAATGGTAAAGCAATCACTAGGACTTCCTAGTGCAAATTACCGCCTGCGACCAGATACTAGATTACACATCTTGCATTATCCACAGCGTTCTATTACTCATACTCAGGCTATGGATACTACAAAGTTCGATAGTCGCCCTGGTGGTCAGAACTTCATCGTTGCAGTTATGAGTCTTCATGGGTACAACATGCAGGACGCAGTAATCATGAACCGATCAAGTGTACAACGTGCTCTAGGCCGTTCTACATTCAACCGTACTTACAACGCTGAACGCCGCCGTTTCCCTGGTGGTCAAGTTGAGGAAATCGAAATTCCTGGAACTGGGCTTGAAGAAGTTAAGGGACTGAAACCGATTGGATCTTATGACCATTTGGAAGGAGACGGTCTCCCTCACCCAGAGAAATATCTTGAGAATGGAGATGTACTAGTTGGTAAGACAAGCCCTCCTCGTTTCCTTGAAGAAACAGGAGCAGGTGCTTTCCTACAGGCTCAAGAACGTCGAGAATCTTCCATGCCGATTCGCCATGGTGAGAAAGGATGGGTCGACAATGTCTATGTTACAGAATCTCTAGACTCTGGACGCCTAGTACGTTGTATGGTTCGTTCTCACAAGGTTCCTGAAATTGGAGACAAGTTCGCTTCACGTCACGGGCAGAAGGGAGTTATTGGGCGCCTAGTCAATGAAGAAGACATGCCATTCACTCGTGATGGTATCGTTCCAGACCTAATCATTAACCCGCACGCTATTCCTTCTAGAATGACAGTTGCACACGTTCTGGAAATGATTGGTGGTAAAGTTGGTTCTTTAGAAGGAAGAAGAATTGACGGAACAGCATTCAGAGGAGAGAAAGAAGGCAGCCTACGTGACAGCTTAGTCCGTAATGGCTATGACCACACTGGAAGAGAAGTTATGATCAATGGAGAAACAGGAGAAACATATCCTGCAGAGATTTTCGTTGGATGTATCTACTATCAGAAACTTCATCACATGGTATCTGGAAAGATTCACGCTCGCAGCCGTGGACGTGTACAGATTCTAACCAGACAACCTACAGAAGGACGTGCTCGACAGGGTGGTCTAAGGTTTGGTGAAATGGAACGTGATTGTCTAATTGCACACGGTGCATCGATGGTTATCAAGGACCGCCTACTTGACGAATCAGATGGTATAGACTTGTTCGTTTGTGCCCAATCTGGTCACGTTGCTTGGTTTGATCCGAAACGTCGTACATATGTATCGCCAATTCATGGTGATGGAGCAGAGGTTTACAAGATTCAAACCTCTTACGCATTCAAGTTGCTACTTGATGAGATGAAGAGTCTCGGAGTGGCAATGCGTCTAGAACTGGAGGACCGCAGATGAGCCAAAACAGCACAACAATGATTCCTAAGAGAATCGCAAGCATTCGCTTCGGACTAATGGATCCTACTGAAATCAGAAAAATGTCTTCAGTTGAGGTAAAGACCGCTGATACATACAAGGATGACGGACACGCATTCCGCCAAGGATTGATGGACCCTCACATGGGTGTTATTGAGCCTGGTTTGCTGTGCCCTACTGACAACTGTAAGTATGACGAAAGTCCAGGTCACTTTGGACATATTCAGCTAGAGTTGCCAGTTATCCACATTGGGTTCGTTAACTTGATCAAGACTGCAATCAAAGCTACATGTAACTCATGCAGCAAGATTCTACTTCACGATGCAGAAGGAACTCATCCTTCAAACCCAGAACTTTCAGAGCAGGATTTCTATCGTGCTCGTGTTCGTGACATAATCACTAAACACGGTGTTGGTTCTACTGAATTCTCTAAGATTATCAAGGATATCGAGAAAAAGACTTCAGAAGCAAAGAGAACAATATGTATGCACTGTAAGTCCCAACAAGGCAAAATCGTATTGGATAAGCCTACTACATTCAAAGAGCACATTGCAGCTCAAGGTGGCGGTAAGCCAACAGAGAGGAAGTTGAATGCTCGTGACATCCGTGAATGGCTTCAAGGAATACCTCAGGAACACCTGATTTTCCTTGGTATGCACAAGGAAAACCGACCAGAGTGGATTATTCTGAAGGTTCTTCCAGTACCTCCTATCACAGTTAGGCCTTCAATTACTCTTGACTCGGGAGACCGTTCTGAAGACGATTTGACCCACAAGCTGGTTGACGTACTAAGAATCAACCAGAGACTACGTGAAAACCGTGATGCTGGAGCACCTCAATTGATAGTTGAAGATCTTTGGGAATTGTTGCAATACCACGTTACTACCTACTTCGATAACCAGACAAGCGGTATCCCTCCTGCTAGGCACCGCTCTGGAAGAACTTTGAAGACACTAACTCAGCGTCTTAAAGGTAAGGAAGGACGATTCCGTTCTAACTTGTCTGGAAAGCGTGTAAACTTCTGTGCAAGGTCTGTTATTTCACCAGATCCTTACCTTGGAGTAAACGAAGTTGGTGTTCCTACAAAGATCGCTAAAGAACTGACAGTTCCTATCCGCGTAACAACACGTAACCGTGAACAAATGCGTCAGATGATTCTTCGTGGACCTGATGTCCACCCTGGTGTTAATTACGTCATTGATTCCAACAAGCGCCGCCGCAGAATTAACGAAAGAAGTCGTCTAATTAACGCTGGTTTCCGCTGTCACAACCCTGAATGTATGGAAGAAACAACTACTAGGTTCGACCTTCACCAGGTGTTACCTGCACCAAACTTCCTTCCAGGACTAGTTGTAAAGAAATTCATATCTCGTGAAGAAGCAGTTGCTGGTGGAGAAGAACTCGTAACTTACGCAATCGATGAATCTGCAACTCTAGCAAACCTTCGTGGAGAAGACGCAGACGGTCAAACTCTACCTGAGGACGACCCTCGAGCAGTTCTACACCACCGTTGGAAGTTCGAACTAGCAAACCCAGATACTCCATACCCTGAGAATCTTCAAATTACATGTCCGCACTGTGGTAGTCCTGACAATGAATGGGGAGAAAGAACTCGTGTTGAAGACCGTCTGTCAACCGTTGATATGAATGGCAATCCTAAGCCTGGTATGATTGTTGAGCGTCACTTAATTGATGGTGACGTAGCAATTTTCAACCGACAACCTTCTTTGCACAGAATGTCAATGATGGTTCACGAAGTTCGAGTAATGAAAGGACACACATTCAGATTCAATCTGGCTGTTTGTACTCCTTACAACGCAGACTTCGACGGTGACGAGATGAACTTGCACGTTATTCAAGGAGAAGAAGCACGTGCTGAAGCTAAGATTCTGATGCGTGTTCAAGAACACATCCTAACTCCAAGATATGGAGGTGCGGTTATTGGTGGAATCCACGATCACATCTCAGGAGCATACCTTCTATCTAGACCTGACACTAAGATTTCAAAGCGAAATGGATTAGAAATGCTAGGTAATATTGGATACACTGGTGATCTTCCTAAGGTCCACAAGGGTCCATCTGGAGAATACTTTAACGGTGAAGATTTGATTTCTGTAATCATCCCAGATAACATACACCTAAGATTCAGAAGCCGTTCAAATGACTCAGTAGTAGTCAAGAACGGTAAGGTCAGTGGTACTCTAGATAAGAGAGCAATTGGTGCTGAAGATGGCCGTCTACTCGATGCCATTGTACAGACTAATGGTCCATCAGAAGGAGCAAGATTCTTGGATGAATTTACACGTCTGTCTATTGCAGCATGTACATCTCTAGGTTTCACAACTGGAATTGATGACGAAGACCTTTCTGCTCACGCATTAAGTGAAATCGAAAGACATAACCAAGAAGCGCGTGATGAAGTTCAAGCAGAGTTGGACAAGTTCGGTAAGGATGGTCGTGGATATGATACTCGTCCTGGACGAACTCCTAAAGAGACTCTTGAGGAGAACATCATGGTTATCTTGGATCTTGGAAAGCAAGCAGCAGGTAACGTTGCTAAAGATGAATTAAACGAAAGCGGCAACTCAAACGCTGCTGTTGGAATGGCAATATCTGGCGCTCGTGGGTCTATGGATAACCTGACTATGATGGCAGGTAGTATTGGACAAGCAAAGGTACGTGGTGCACGTCTAGAGCGTGGATACCACCAGCGTGTTCTACCGCACTTCAAGCGTGGAGGACTTGGAGCTCCTGAGAAAGGATTCATTTCATCCTCATTCAAGCGTGGTCTTGAACCAACAGAATTCTTCATGTTGTCTGTATCTGGCCGTGAATCACTGGTCGATACAGCGGTTCGTACAAGTAAGTCAGGATACATGCAGCGTCGTTTGATTAACGCTATGGATGACCTAAAGGTATTCAATGACGAGAATTTGTCTGTAAGAAATACTGCTAACCGTATCATCCAATTCTCATACGGAGAAGATGGAATTGATCCAAGCCGTGGTGTACACGGCAAGCCTTTCAACATCGACGTTGTTGTCGATGAAGCATTAGGAACAGATGGCCCAACCAAGACTAAGGATGAGGAAGTAGTACTAACCGAAGACAAGAACTTCGACCTTGGATTTGGCGAAGGAGATTCCGAAGCAGCGGCTGGAGGTGAACTTTGATGGTAGTAAAGAGCGCAACAAAGAAGAAACTAATGGACATGTTAGTGCCTGAGGAATTTGCACACAAGCTAGCAGATGACCGAAAGTGGGATGATGTAAAAGTTCTAACCGCTCAGGAGATCGCTCAGTTTTGTGAAACAGATTCTGACACAGCAGCAAGGATTCATGGAATCATCACCGGTGCTAATTCCTCTAACCGCGATTCAACAGGGGATGCAAACTCTGCAACCACTTCAGTTCGTCTACGCCGAGGTACTCGTCGCAGACGTACTGCTAAGACAGTACAAGAATTAGAGGCATACGATCCTGAAATTAAATTGTCATCATATGTCGATGATCTTGCCGATGACCCCGTTTTCAAGTCTATTGAAGCAGCAGCAGAAGCAGCTGGAGTAATATTCTCTCAGATGACAATTCACGATTTAACAGAAGCAGTTCATGATCGTGAGAAGGCCAAGTTAACTAAGAAGCAAGCAGAGGCACTTGTTGCAGAAGCATCAAAGGCTCAAGATCTGGCTAAGATTGACCCATACGAAGCAGCGGGAATTATTACTGCTCAATCGATTGGAGAACCTGGAACTCAGATGACTATGCGTACTTTCCACTATGCGGGTGTTGCTACTGTAAACGTGACACAAGGTCTTCCTCGTATCATTGAGATTGTAGATGCTCGTAAGGTACCTAATACTCCTACTATGACTATTCGCCTTTCAGGAGAAAGCAGTACGTCTCCAGATGCAGCAAGAAAACTTGCAGCAGCAATCGAGATTACTACAACTGTCAATATCGCTGACATCGAAACCGACGTCGCACAACGTCGTTTGGTTCTCAAGTTGAAGAAGGGTAACCTAAAGCAGAAAGGAATGACTCCTGCTGAAGTTAAGGACAAACTAGAGCGTGCACTTCGACTGTATGTTGAAGCAGATAAGGAAAAGAACCCTTCAACATTGACTCTCATCCCAGGTATTCAAACCGAAGAAGAGATGAAAACTCTAGCAGAGAACCCTCCATCATATACTGAACTTCTACAACTAGAAGACAAGATTAGAGATATGAGATTGAAAGGAATACCTAATGTAGAACGTGCTAACGTTCAGTTAGATGACAAAACAGGAGAGTATTACCTGTCAACTATCGGAAGCAACCTAGCAAGAATATCCAACATGGATGGAATTGATAGATCAAGAACCTACACTAACAACATCATTGAAATTTATCAGTATCTAGGTATTGAAGCTGCAAGGCAAGCGATTGTAAATGAATTACAAGCCACTCTAGACGGTGCTCGTCTTGAAGTCGATGTGCGCCACTTACTTATGGTCGCAGATGTAATGACAAGCGAAGGTGAAGTGCGTGCAATCGGTCGCCACGGTGTATCAGGAACAAAGCACTCAATCTTAGCACGTGCAGCATTCGAAGTTACTGTTAACCATCTGCTAAAGGCTGGAATTATTGGTGAAAGAGACAACTTGACTGGTGTTGCTGAAAACATCATTGTCGGACAACCGATCAGTCTAGGAACTGGTTCTGTGGAATTATATTACATCCCAGAAGAGTGAAATTCAACATTGAGAAGCAAAATTGTGGAGGAATGAAAATATGGATATGAGTAAACAACTGAAGATTGCAAATACGACCGGTGAGTTATTGTTTGGACAACGTCAAGCAATAGATGCTTGCGCTGAGGGAAATGCCAAGTGTATTATCTTAGCAGCTAACTGCCCACAGGAGTACATAGATGACCTTGCTGCAAAGCACCCTGAGGTTACTATGCACCGAACTGGTATTGTTAACCGTGACCTTGGTGTTGCATCAGGTAAGCCATTTAGCGTATCGACAATTACTGTCATCAACGCTGGTGATTCTGACTTGTTAACACTAGATGGTAATCTAGAGTGAAACTAAAGACGTAGAGAGTTTGGAATGGCCATGGGCCTTGACCTCGTCGCTGTGATGAGAAAGTTGGGCGTTAGCCTTGACACCGATTCTCCTCCTATCACATCTCCAGGAGTCATCACTTGGCTTGGTCGAATATTCGATGTAACTCCCGAACATTCACAACAAGGTTTGATAGAAGGCATGGAAGTTTGGACATCTGGTCAAGGTTTTGCCCCCCTGGATTTAGTCGGTATTGAATCATGGTTATTTGATGCACCGAGAGGGGATCATCTGATTATCGCAGAAAGGAAAATGACATTTGAAGTGAAAGATTCTCCATCTCGGGAAGGAAGAATGTTGTCAATTTGGCCTCAGGAAAAACTTGCAGCTTTTATCGGACATGCAGTATTGGACGGTAGCCTAGTGATAGTTGAACAGTTAGAAGTAGAAGAGAAATCAGAGTTAGTTGAATTATTTTCTGGCAAAGGCCCATTTACATTGAAACCTTTGAATGATTTCTCAGCATTGGAGAATAAGGGGTATGATGTTTCAATGGCTAAACCAGTTCTAATTCCTGCTATTCTCTACAGAGTTACTGGTGTGCTCAAAGGACCAGTGGATGAGGAAATAACCCGGTGGGTACTGAATTGTGATGGGCTACATGTTATTGATAATGTTGAATTGTTGGAAAGGTCTCCAATGCTGAACCATGAAAATTTGGTGATTGTAGAAAATCCTAGTTTTGCAGAAGTACTTTCAGAACGGCGAGCATTCTCGGACGGAATGGGGGATTTACTGCGTTGGTGGAAGTTTGAAGAAGAATCAGCAAATAGTGTTGAATACAACGTGTTAGTACCTGCTCACAAAGGTGCAGATTCTCTTGGTGAAAAGTGGGTTTTGAATGGCGTTACCGGTAAAATCCATTCAAACTTCTAAACAAAGACTTCTTGACCCAGTTTCATGACCGTAGGTCATGCGCTATCGTTCAGTATTGAGTCTGGCAATAATCTCAATCCTTCTTGCCAGTATTATTCCGGTAACCAATGATGTAGAATTATCTGATAAGGTTTCAGTTTCATATGCTGATTCTGAGCCTGAACTATTGATTCAAGCAGGCTCGTCTTCTGGCCATGTTAATGGTACACAGATTGGAACTACATCCGATGGTTGGGTCATAGCTGGCAACACTAGACACAGTATGACATTCGGTCCGATCCAAGTACAATCAACATCTCCATACAATTCTGTATTGGATGCAGATTCCTATGTCGCATCAGTAGACCATCAAGGGAACTGGCTATGGGCAATCATGCCTGATGCTTCACAAGGCTTGACTTTGCTAACATGTATGACCACATCTGTTGTTGGTGATATTTATGTTGGAGGAGTAATTCTAGGTGATGTTACTTTTGGTTCAACTGTACTTAGAAGTCAAAATCAATATGGTGATGGATTCATCGCAAAGGTCGACCCATTTAATGGACAATGGGCTTGGGCGGTAATGTTCACATCTCCTTATGTCGATAATAGCACTAGCCCGAATAGTAGCAGCGTCGAAGGTTTAGAGGTAACAGGTTCAGGAGATCTGATTGCATCCGGTACTCAGAAAGGAGTTACTGATTTCGGAGGCATTACCAAAAATAATACTGATTCTGAACTCTATGTGGCAGAATTTGACCAGTTAACTGGTGGATTAAACTGGGTCTCTACTGCTGGAGGAATCGGTGATGAGAACGGAGGAGAGGTCGCAGTAGATTCTTCAGGCAATATTTGGCAAGCAGGCACCACTGATGGTATATTCTCAGCAAATGGTAAATCTCACCAAGCGGTTAGCAATGCAGATACAATCGTCATCAAATGGAATTCTGTAGGAACAGTACAAGATGTCATTGGCCTAGCAAGTGGATCGGGTGAGATCAATCTGCCTGAAGATTTGATAGTGACTCAGAATGATGATGTAGTGGTATCTGGAGTTTTCTTAGGCTCATTGGATGCTGGTAATCAAAACACTCTAACGGACAAAGGTCAAGGTGATGCTTACGTAGTCAAGATTCTCAAGTCAGGTACTTCTTCTTGGGCCACAAGTGCAGGTAGTAGCTCTGGTACCCAGAGAGTTTACTCGATTGCAGAGACTCCCTCTGGAGACTTTATCGCAGGTGGAATGATCTCTGGAAATACTGATTTCGGAATACATGTGGCTACCACCAATGGTGGATTAGATCTATTCATGGCTCAACTTGATAGTTCAGGTAACTGGGATTGGGTTGAGAACTTAGGAAGTAGTAGTGATGACTTATTTGCTGGTTTGGCAGTCAATTATACTGGTGTTCCTGGTGCATTTGGGTCATTCCAATCAACTATCAACAAAGGAACTCAGTCAGTAACGAGTTCTGGAGGTCTTGATCTTGTTATTTGGACTCTTGATCCGATTAATAATGCTGACAGTGATAACGACGGCGTTAATGATTTAACAGACAATTGTCCTAATACGAACAATCCTTTGCAAATCGATAGTGACCTTGATGGAAATGGTGACGAATGCGATTACGATGACGATAATGATGGAATTACAGATAACTCCGGAGACGATTGTCCAAGAGGCGGAGCTTGGAATTGGACTAGTGATTCTACTACTGATTTCGATAATGATGGATGTAAAGATTCTAGCGAAGATAATGATGATGACAATGATGGTATTGATGATTCAAATGACAATTGTCTAAGTTCGTACTCACCTCCTCGCGATTGGTGGTCTTCCGATTCTTCCAATGACATTGATAGCGATGGTTGCAGAGATGCAGATGAAGACTTGGATGACGATGGTGACGGATTTGATGATGCAGCAGATGATTGTAACAAAGTCGCAGGCACCTCTACTCTAGGTTCCTATCAAGGATGTGAAGATTCAGATGGCGATGGCTGGGCTAATGTTGAAGATAGTTGCCCTGAATTATTCGGAAATTCAACACTTGGTGGAACTCTAGCATGTCCAGACAATGATGGAGATGGTTGGGCTAATATCGAGGATGATCTTCCTGAGGATAATACTCAATGGAATGATCTCGATGGGGATGGATATGGAGATAATCAGGATGGAAATACTCCAGATGCTTGTATCGACACTTCTGGAACATCGGTTTTAGACAGATATGGATGCCCAGACCCTGACAATGATGGATATTCATCTGAAGATTCATCTTGGTCAATTGGAGATGGTGCGGACGCATTCCCGACTGATGAAACACAGTGGTCCGATTGGGATGAAGATGGCTTTGGTGATAACTATGGTAATCTATCATGGACTGACCGTAATTCAAACTGGCCAGGAGAGTATTACCAATATTCTCGAGACCAAGATGCATGTCCTACCTTAGCAGGTAGTTCTTGGCAAGATGATATACTCGGATGCCCAGATGGTGATGGTGATGGCTGGGCAGACTTCATGGATGCATTCCCAGCAGATGCTAATGAATATCAAGATTCAGATAGTGATGGAATTGCAGATGGTTATGATGACTGTCCTGAAGTAGAAGGATACTCAACAAATGATGTTGTTGGCTGTCCAGATTTCGATATGGATGGCTATGGTGATCCTATTGATGGTACTGACTGGAATCCGTCAGACCCAACTCAATGGTCTAACATTGATGGCGACCAATATGGTGATAATCCATTAGGGACCTCTCCAGATGCTTGTGTTGAAGTTGCTGGGTATTCTTCTGAAGGCGGAGTCCTTGGATGTGTTGACACAGATAACGATGGCTGGGCTGATTTAATTGACAAGTTCCCTGAAGATGGAACACAGTGGAATGACACAGACGGTGATGGTTTTGGAGATAATCCGAAAGGTAAGAATCCAGATTTGTGTCCTGATATAGTAGGTGTAGAGGAAGAAGATGGTTGTGAAGCTAAGGTCAAAGAATCCTCTGGTGGAAGTATACTCACTTACGGAGGAATTGGAGTCGGAGTCCTTCTCGTAATTGTTGTAGTAGGATTGCTAATTATGCGAAGAATGGATTCAGATGACGGTGAGAAGAATTGGGCTACTGATGAGATGATGCCTAACATGAACGCTCAACCTGCTATGCCAGATATGTCTGCAATGCCAGCAAATAGTGGATTGTATGCTCAATCAGTTGCTCCTCAGCAGCCTGCATACTCTCAGTATCAGCAACCAACTCAAGCGGTACACCCAGTCGTTGCGCAACAACAAGCAGCCTCTCCTAATCTAGCAGCATTACCCGGGCAAACGGTAATGCCGCAGCAAGCTCCACTAGGTCCAACACTTTACGACGTTGGAACTATGAGGTCAGATGGAAATGAGTGGCTAGAATTCCCTGTATCTAGTGGTGCTTGGTACATGAGAGATCCAACTACTAGGCAATGGGTTCGCAAGATTTGAGGCTTTCAAATGGTAACAGTTACCTTGTTGGGTAGTGCCCAAGATGGAGGTGTGCCTCAAGTTGGATGCAATTGTTGTACTGATTTACAACAAAGATATCCTGTTTCGATTGGTTTGACAGATGCAGAAGGTGGCAATCATCTGTTTGAGGCTACTCGCTATCTTGGAGAACAATTACGTATTTGGGGAGTTGATTCAGTCGACTCACTATTTTTGACTCATGCACATTTTGGGCATGTAGATGGGTTGGGTCTTTTTGGTAAAGAGACAATGAATGCCCAAGGAGTGTCTCTACATTGCTCGAAGAGCATGTTAAATTTGATAGAAAGAACACCGAATTGGTCAATATTATTGTCACATGGTGTATTCTCTCCACG
Source organism: Candidatus Poseidoniaceae archaeon (assembly GCA_045568475.1). Classification (GTDB taxonomy): domain Archaea; phylum Thermoplasmatota; class Poseidoniia; order Poseidoniales; family Poseidoniaceae; genus MGIIa-K1. The sequence continues at coordinate 24,761 of JBJLAY010000080.1, forward strand.
CACAGCATCACTAGTCCAGTTACCAGGTGTAACAGTTGAGGCATTGAAAGTCCCTCATCGTGCCGAACTCTCAGATATGCATGCCTATTTGATTAAAGCAGAAAAAACCTTGCTGTTTCTTCCAGATCATGATACTTGGCAAGAGACTCTTAGGGAACATGATTTACGCGCTTGGCTCAATCATTTGGAAGTAGATATCGCCTTGATAGATGGGACATTTTTCAGTTCAGATGAATTAAAGCATCGAAACCAGGATGATGTGCCTCATCCTCCTGTGGAACAAACTCTCCAGATGTTAGGTGAGAGAAGGGAAGGGGATGGTGAAGTCGTATTCATTCATCTAAATCATACAAATCCATTGTGCAGAGATGATACTCCCGTAACCGAATTAGGCTGGAAGGTTGGCAAAGAAGGGATGTCATTCAATCTGAGTTAGAGTGTGTGATATGTATCTATAGTACATGTAATTAATACCAACTTCTTCACCACTGTCTCCATTTAATGGAGTCCCTCTATCAACATCGATTTTTACATTAATTGCTAAACTGCTATCCTGTTTTTCAACTTGCAATCTCTCGATATGTTTGGTGTGATTTTCATATGTGTCATTTTCGGCAAAGTTTGGAACTGTTGAAAATTCGCCTAAAAAGTTCATTCCGCAAAACTTTCCTGACAAATCACTAATTCCAGCGCCATTGTTAAATTCCGGTGATAATTCTGAAATATCATGGTTTGTTTCTATGTCATCACATACTGTTGAAACACCGACCTCATTGGTCTCCTCGTATTCAATCATGAAGAAAAAAGAAATTACATCAGAAGGTACATCAAAATAGAAGGTTTCTGTTGCTCCGTCAGATATCAAAATCGTTTCATCAATCTCTATCCATTCACCTTCAACATCTAAGTTCCACATTGAATCCGGAGCGGGTTCTGAGGACGCCATGGAATCAGGAGCTGTTGCTAGATAGGTTGCTTCAAGTCCTGCTAGTGGAATGATAATAATAGCGGCGAAAGTACCAATCTTTTTCCTATCTGGCCAGTTGTATCTCCCCAGTGATGAAACATCAGGTGTTCGCATTGCGTTCATAATGAAGTGTGCTGCAAAGGCTGCACCCATTCCTGGCACCGAGGGGAATACACCGTCTGCTCCGGCAACCGATTTCCAATCCATCACCGCAGGCAGCAATGACCAAAGAATAACTGCGGAAAATGCTGAAACCATCATTACGATTGAATGGGTTGAATCAGGTTTGTAACCCATCCATCTTATTATCAGTAAAGGAACAAATATGCTTCCTAGTCCATATACAGCGAGGACTACTAACTTGAATACAGAATCTCCACCTGGAATGTAAAGTCCACCTACTGAAATGGCAGTTGCGAATGCAGCTACAACTAAAGTCACTTTCTTTGTAGTCTTGTGGTCTTCTCTCCATTTAGGTTTGATATCATCTGTAATAGCGGCTGTACATGCTAAAACTTGACTGTCTGCAGTTGACATTGTGGCAGCGAAAATCGATGCAAGAATCATACCAACTCCAATTGCAGGCATAGTTTCCATGGCTAACATAGGTAGGCCAAGTTCTGGGTCAAAATCATCAGCCTTAGGGAATAATACACGACTAGATAGTCCGACAAATGTCATCAGAGCGATGAATGGTGTCTGCCAGACGAAGAACCAGATCATTGCTTGTTTCCTATCGTTTTCCGAACCGAGTGTCATTACTCTAGAGGCCACTTGTGGCTGGCCAGCGACTGCTAATCCCCCAAGTAGGAAAGCAAAAACCCACAGCGAAAATCCAAACATTAGGTCCGGTGGCATAAAATTAGTCAAAGCAGTATCTTGTGATTCTAGCCCTGCATCCATTCCACTAAATCCACCGACCTCGCCCAATGCAATCCAACAAAGAATGATTGATCCTACAATCATAACGCATGATTGTACTGCGTCAGTCCAGATAGATGCTCTAATTCCTCCGGCATAACAGTAAGCAACAACTAGTACAAATCCAATCAAGATTCCAGTCAGTTCAGACCAACCCATCATTACTAGCAATGCTTTACCGCCCGAAGTGAGTTGTGCGGCAGCATAAATGCTTAGGAATAGAACTGAAAGAACTGCTGCCAATTTTGCTTCAGGTGCTCCAGCCTTTTCTGCAACTAGAGATGACAATGAACGAACGTCTCTTTTGTGTCCATCTTCCTGGATGAATTTGTAAAGCCACATCCATGCTGCTAGTTGGCCAAGAGTTGAAGCAATAGCCATCCAAATTATATTGTATCCCATCACATAAGTGAATCCAATTGCACCAATGAACATGTAACCTGAGTTCCATGTGCTGACTGCTGAAAGTGCAGCCAGAGCAGGATGCATTCCTCGTCCTGCGATTAGATAATCATCAGTAGTGTCCTTTTTGACACGAATAGATGCTATGCCCACTCCTGCAAAAAGGAGCATAAAAAGAAGGAATGAAATTACAATCCAAAATTTCTCAGAAATCTAAATCACCTTATGTCAATACTTCCAAAAGACGATCTTGTTCTACTGCCCTTCGTAACTCCATTGCAATCCTACGACCTGATGAAACAGGCTTTCTCCATGTTGCATTACCGTATGGGTGACCCACTGAAACGTGAACATTTGTTCCGCCACCTAAACGTGGTGCAACGTCATAAATTGCATAATTCATATCCTTGTCAATACAAGTTTGTAGACAGAATGGACCAATAATTCCTGGATTGTAATGCTCTTTGGATGCAGTGATGAATTTTTCTCCCAGTTCAAAAGCAGTCTCTAGAAGAGATTCCCTAATTGTTGCAGTATTGTGTCCTACTACCGTCATTTCTGGTATTTGTTGATGAGCAGGCATAGTCATTTGTTGAGGAGCAGGTAAGCGTACATGACCGTCTAATGATGATTCAAATCGCCAGTCAACTCCCAGTAGTTCTAACTTAGGCATATCTTCTTCTAATGGTGAGTAAAAGAAGTTTAGATTGAATACTGGGCCGATTACATACTTTTCAATGCGAGCACCGTCCAGACTCTCTTGATCAATTGTGCCTTCCTTAAGCAATGTCTCACTCTTCTCTACGTACTCTTTGTATGAAGCACAGGTGAAAAATCCACGCTCAAGTTTTTTCTGGGCATGGTGCAGTTTTACAATTACTAAGCAATCAATATCTTGAGGATCAGCAATTGCTTCAGGATATGGTAGGCCAGCTTTGTCTAAAATCCAATAATAGTCCTGCTCTTCAGTTCTCTCTTCCATCCTTAACATATTTCGAGAACCAAACATAGGGACATGGAAATTATTTTCCACATCATCTATACTTGAGTAAGATGTGAAGGATCGGTTAGGAATGTAAACAACATTTCGCTTTCTCATTTCTTCTTGCATATCAGGTTTCATTACATCATTAAATGAATCCATAATTATCGATTTGTCAACCATGCCTCTTCGAACTCTACCGGATGATGTCCTTTCAGTTTTGAAATACTTCGAATAGGTTTTATCGCGCCCTTTTTGGCAATATGCAACGGTAGGAAATCCTTCTTCAATTGCTCCGTCACAAATGTCCAATGCGGAGTGACTAGCAGTCATTCCAATACGCAACTTAAGGCGCTCATAGTCCTCGATAATTCCGGCAATCTCGTCTTTTTGTATCATGCGATGAATCCTCCCTGACTATGATGGTATCCGAGATGGCCTTTGAAGTTAATCAAAGCGTTGTAATTGCATTAATTCATCTGTGGAAAGAGTTTCACCGCTCATCAACTTGCTCATCAAGTCTTGAACTTCAACACGTGCTCCACGCTGACCATCACTAGATGATGCCCCTCTCATGGCTCTTAGCATGTCTTGGATAGAGTGTAAGCAACGTAGGGATACAATGTAGAAATGATGTGCTTTGTCAGCTTCTTTCTTAGATTTTCTTAACTCACGGTGAGCGTCTTCAGCCTGCTCACGCTGTCTGTCAACTTCTTTGTTCCATTGTAGCATTAATTCGTGTGCTTCTTGAGCTGCTTGAGCCGCTTTCTGGACTTCGACGTGTGCTTCTTCTTGCAGAACCATTGCTTCTCTTAGCATGCCTCTTGCTTCTTTGAGATCTCCATTGGAATCCTCCGAGGATTTCATTTCACGGATTTGGGCTGAAATTTCTTTCATTTTCTTCATGACCTTCTTTTCATTTTGGCCAGTGTGTGCCCCGCGCTCGAATTCTCGTTCAAGTTTCTGTAAATCTCTTCGAAGAGAATGAACAGTCACCTTACGCTCACGGCGGCCCCTATGTCCATGTGCTGGGGCCTGTTCTTCTTTTTCGCCCCTTTCAGAGTCAAGCATTGATTTTGCTTCCTTGACCTTTTTGTTAGCATCTGCGCGTATTGACTTCTTTTCACGAACTAATTCATTCATTTGTTCGCGGATTTCTCGCTGCTGGCGGACATTCTGGATAAGTTCACGAACTTCTGAATTTAGTTCGTTTCTGATAGCTGTATGCTCCTTTGTTCTGGAGTTCCAATCATCTCTTGTATTGCGGTACTGAGTTGCCTTTTGGTCAACTAACTTTCGCTTTTCGTCCAGGATTTCCTTCAATTCAGTCATTTTCCATCGCACCTGTTCGCAGTGTACTCCCGCACATCAGCGACTGGGCGACTGACCTTACCCATTTGAAGCCTCCCTACGGGAGGAATGTTACAAAAATGGAATAATTGCTTCACAAGCCCTAGTTAATTTCATTCTTGCCTTGCCCAAATTACCGTTATTCGGGCACTGAATAATGATCGAATGTCCAGATTCTATCCGTGAAACAATTATTGTAGATTGTTCCCCAACTACTGTTACCAATTTAGAGTCAGGTGATAGGTCTAGTATCTCTGTCATATCCATAGGTCTAAATTCTGTGGATGTACGTTCGATAGTGAAACCTTCTGAATCCATAAGGGCAGCAGAAAGTATGCACTCGCCATCGGCTAAATCTAAGAGAATCGTGTTTGCCACAATTAGGTGTAGACATTGACGGATGATGACTATTTGCATCAAATATTTCCTCGCATGACATAACCAATGCCTGCATTATAGTAGCCTTCTAATGGCATAATTATTTCTAAGCCTCTTCTTCTATAGAAATTAATTGCGAACTCATTATCACCGCGCACCTCTAATTGAATCTCCTTGATGCCATCTGCCCGGGCGGCTACTAGCAGGTGGTTCCAAGCTTGGGCTCCATAACCTAACCCCTTGTGGTCTGAATCTATTGCAAAAGCGACAATCCGAACTCTTGTTTTGCTAAATTTATTTGTCCACAACAATCCCCTTAGCATTTGATTATCGTCCAATAAGACCAAATTACCACCCCATTCCGGAATTGGCAAAGTTTTGACTGATGCTTCAGAGTATACTTCTCCAGTTTGATCTAGAAATAATTGCTTCACGATTTCAATAGTGGCGGCATCTAGTGATTTAGGACTAGGTCCCAAGTGCCACTGTGCGCCCATGATTGGCGCTGTTGCTTCTGATTCATCATTCCTTCTTTTTGAAGTTTGAACGAGAACCTCTGTGAGCGCTGAGATTTCCTAATCTCCTCATACCGGCTTTCTTCGAACTAACCTTCTTCTCTTTCTTAGAAGGGGACTGAGTGGACAATCCAGATAGCAAACCAGAAATATCACCCAGTGTTATTGGCCCTGATGATTCCTTTGGTTTATTGGATTTAGATTTGAATTGTTTTTTGTTTCCACCACGTCGACTACCTTGATGCCCACCACTTTTCTTTCGTAACCACGCTTCTAGTCTTCCTGATTCTCTACGCAATTTATGCATCTCGCCTCTTCTTTCACGCAATGCCTTTTGGATATTCTGTACTCTGCGGTCATAAGAACGTGCTTCGTTAGAATTGATATTCTTGTCTTTCAGCAATGGTTCCTGTTCAAGCAACTTCATTGTAGTTTCATCGTGTTTGGTTTCATAGACTTTGAGTTTCTTTATTTCTCCCTTCTGTTCTTTGACCAAATTAATGAAACGTTGATGTAATTCGCTTGCTTCTCTTGCCTTACCATGCATAGCCTGTAGTTCTAGGAACCATGCAAAATGTATTTTTTCTTTCTCTAAAGAAGGTACTCTGTGAATGTCTATCTCTTCAGTTAGTCGTGAGTAAACTTTTGCTAACTCATTTTCAATCACATGAATTGGTAAAATAATATCTGAGTTTATTTTATCACGTTGAGTTTTGATAGAATCGAGATTCTTGTTTCTCTCCTTCAGTCCTATGATAATTGCTTTATGCTCTTTACGTAAATCCGATGTCTCATCAATGACTCCACGCATTGCTCTAGCCATACGTACAGTTGAATTTCTTTCAGCATCTAGTGCTTCAATTCTTTTGTCCAAAGCCTCAATTTCAGCCCTTGTCTTATCGAGCATCCCTTTGACTATCCCGTCAGATTTGTCCCTTAAATCGTGAAACAAATCTTCAGGTTCCATATCCTTCAACCTTTCAGGATTTACAGTTCCACAAATATCCTTCCAATTAGTGCCATCACTCATCAATTTGGCAGCTCTTAGAAGTTCATCTCTGATTCTTAATTCACCTACTGCTCTAACAACTCTACTAAGGTCATGTTCGACATCGAATGGGTCCTCAATTGAAAGATGATGTTCGCCCATACGAGGAGGCTTTTGTTTCTCGCTATTAATTACCTCAAGGGCAGATGGATCTTCATTCATCCATCCCTTTTCATCACGCGAAATAGGTTCGCCATTACGAATTGAAATTATTTTTTCATTCCAATCATATGTGGCGTAATTCATAAAAAATGAATATAGTAATTCAGGTAATGATTTCTGATTTGATTTTTCAGCACTCAAATCTTCATTAATTGTGATGTCATATTCTCTCTTATCGATCTCAATAATAGTTCTATCATCACCAGATTGTAAATTAGGAATAACTTTCTCATTTATCAGGTGGTTGATAACCAACAATGACCAAGCATAAGATGAGAAAGTGCCGTTAGGGGCGTCGGATATGTCTCTATGCAATGCCCAATACTTTACACAAATCGCAAGCTCCTTGACTCTCTTGTCTAATTTAGAATAATTTGCCAATAGTCTTGTATTATGTATTGCAAGTGTATTATTGATAGAGATGTCAACATTTAGACCGCTTCTTGGGTCAACAAATTTCACAATAGGGACTTTTGCACCAGTTAACGCCTGTACACTTTCCATACCTTGGCCTCTTAGCATCCCCCCGATGCGTTTGATTATTTTCTTTTGATTCGCTTCTTTAATTTGTAGGCATAAGTCGAAATCGGCTCCTTTCAGCGATAACCCACTTTCAGCAGAACCAAAAGGTGTTAATTTAGAGTTGGAGAATTTTGAAGCAACACTTTTCTGTAAGTGCTTTAGTAGATTTTCTCTTCTTCTTTCGTCACTTTTGTGCCCTTTGTTATTGGAAACAGTGTTTTCCAGGGACTTGCTAAATGAAGATATAATTTCTTTTTCTGGTTCATTAATATCTAATTTGCCAATTAGTCGAGAATGAAGGAATTCGAATAATTTAGCATCTTCCGCAGAAAGACCGGTAATTTCACATCTGGAACTCATTCTTCTTCACCTCCAGAAGTTTGTTCATTCTTTTGCCTTTCAGTCTTCAGTGATTTGGCAATTGCTCTAGATGATTTGCCACCATCTCGAACTCTATTCGAGTCAACTAAGAAGTCGTCAAAGTTGTCATTATCAACTCTATCTTTCCAGAATTCCAAAGCCTGTTGGCTTGATGATAAAGCATTCTCCAATCTCATAGTTCGAGATTTTGCGCGTGTTCTAACATCTTCCCATTTAACAAAATTATCGTGCATTTCTGCATTCTCGCCAACCAGTTCAACCATCGCATCATGTGCTTTTTGTGCGGAATCAAGCAATTTTCTGGCCTTATCCCTTTTTTCTTTCATTTCTTTGACCAGGGGCTGCGAGGACGTTCGTCCCTCCACCCATTCTTCGTGTTCACGTATCAAAGATTTCATTTCATTGATGTATCTCTCTTCGGTTTTATGAGTGCCAGCATTTGTCTCTAATTGACTTTCAATAGCTTGCAATTTTTCAGACAATTTGTCCTGAGCCCATTTGGGATCTGGGTTCTTCATTCCACCTTCAGAAATTAGTTGTTCACGTATCTGATTTGAACGCTCAAATAGCGCTCTTGCTTCCTTTTGGGATGAATTTCTTTCATGCTTTAATCCAGCAACCTTTGAATTGATTGAGTCTCTCTCTTCTCTAGCAAATTTTGCTTTAGGTTCTGCCTCGGAAAGTTCTATCTTTCTTTCTTCCAAATCGTCAGGAATAATCTCTGAAAGACGTTCTCTTCTGTGCAATATTGCTTGCGCTAGAAGTTTCGGTGAAACTGCGAGAAGGTCATTCGCATCCATTGGACTCACTGCGGCCACCTGCCTCTCTTGGATAAAGGCTACGACCCACCCTTAGGGGTGGGTGAAGGTGAATAACCCCCTTCCCCCGAGCGTAAGTCATGCGCCGTGCCGTGTTGGTGGTATTACTACTCTCGCTAACGCTGGTTCCGGTTAGTCAGGCCAATGGTGGAGTCATCGATTCCGTGACAATCACAGGAAACGGGGTAGTTGGTGAAGGTCCAATTGAAGTCAACATCTCAGTATTAGGGGTAGGTGGTGCCAATTCTGCATCTGTCAACTGGAGTGCCACTTTATTCGACTCTGATGGGGGAGTTATTGATTCAGATAACGGTAACAGTTTAGTCAATGATGGTGAGGTAAAATACATTGAAACCATTCTGGGTGTAGCTCCCTTGGGTATCTCAAATCTTACAGTGACATTGTCTGGTGATGTAGGAACGCCTAATTCCGGGCAATGGATAACTTACTATTCAACAATTCAAAGACTGCGACCATTAGACATCTCTTTGGCATCTCCCGTATTTGTAGGGGTGAACTCCACCGGTTTTGAAACCTCAAATTTGACAATAAACGACGGTGATCATGCCAGAGTAGATATCCCAGTCATAAACAATGGCGATGTAGAATGGAATGGTAGTCTCAACTTTAGTTTGGATTCTATCCACTTACCAACTCAAGTTGTTGATTTGCCAGCGGATTCAACTATTGTTTATTCATTTGATACCGGCGCTCTTTCCGAAGGAATTCACAATGTCTCTGCAACTCTTGTAGGAATTGCAGATTCAGATACTACTGACAATTCTTTAATTTCTCAATTCGAGGTAGGGCCGCCTCCTTTACCCGAATTAACTCTCAGTCTTATTCGAATAAATGAACCTCTTCCGGGTTCGAATATTAGTTGGAGCTTGAGTGCTAACAATTCAGGCGACGCCGATTTCACAGGCATGATTGTATGTAATTTTGATGGAGATCAAATTTTTTCAGAGAATGCATCCATATTAATTTCTGAATCTTTCAATGCAACTGTAAGTATGGTTTCAAAACCAGGGTCAATCATTTGTAGTACAGCAGGTGCGAGAACTTCTACAACTATTGTTGCAACTGATAATATCTCAATGGTGTCTGCTATTTTCATTGGTGCAGGACATTCAACTCCTTCGCTATTAGGTGGGCCTTGGCACGCTGGTGACGACATAACGATCTCAATGTTACTGCGTAACGAAGGTGACGCAATTGGTAGTGCGAGTATGCAAATAGAAATCGACGGTCAAATTCAAAATGGTACAACCACCACACTAGAAGGTGGTAAAGCCGGAGAAGTTCAACATGTGTTTGATTTTTCAACTGAAGGTGAGCATATAGTTAACTGGAGTGTTTACAGCCAAGATGGAGTAGTGGATTCTAATCTCTCTGGGAGTATTTCTATTCCTGTGTTAACTTCTCAGACAGTGATAATGAATGTGGAATCAGTTGATGTCAAGGAAAATGGAGTTGAGATTTCTTGGTCGGTAGATCTATCTGATGGAAGAGAAAGAGTCGTAGTATTGAACTTTGGTTCTGTAAATGACGGTTTGAAGAGTGATGCTATAGTTGAAGAACGAAACCTTCTACCTGGCAAGACTTACGGTTCTGTAATGATAGGGTTCCAAAATGGGCAAGAGGTTTTTGCTAAAATTCTAATTAGTGGATGGAGTATCGGTTTTGGTTCAGTAGTCGAAGATGAAGCCACTATGCCAGATACTTCGATTAACCCGCAGGTAACAGTCAACCCATCAACCCAACCCAAAGTACCTACTGCTGGAAACCAAGTCACTGTCTATTACACTCTTAGCAACATAGGAGGGGGGAATATTCCCGAAGGACAGATCATAATAACCGACTCTAGTGGTAAGATCCTAAATTCATTAGTCAGTCCTGCAATAACATCAGCTTCACAAGATGAGAATGCAGTAGTAACTTGGCCAAATGGAGATAATGTCAAAATAATTGTGAATTGGCATGTTGGTGGAAAGACAGTTAACGATGAGGTTATGATTATCTCAGAATCTGTTGAAGAAGAAAGTGAAAGTTTCGCAATACCATGGGGTGGTATTCTTGGTGGCCTTGTAGTAGGAATGGTTCTGATTTTTGTAATTAGGATGAAAACCTCGCCTAAGACTGAGAAAAAGAAAAAGGAAAAGAAATCTTCTAAAGAAAAATCCAAAGAAGAAAAGATAGAGGTTGCTTGCCCTTCATGTGATCGAAGATTACGTGTTCCTAACACATACAGTGGTAGTGTCAGATGCCCCGAATGTGAAGAAAAATTCACAGTAGAGGCTGAAATCCAAAGTGAAGAAAAAGCACAAGATGAACCTGAACCTGATAGCATTGATGAAGATTTGTGGTCATCATCTGATAATGATATATTGGGTTGTCCTAAGTGTACTCGCAAACTTAAAGTTCCATTCGACAGAAGGCCAGCCAAAGCAAGGTGCCCTGCTTGTGAAACTATTTTTGAGGCAAGGGCGGAATAATATAGATTAAATCTTAAAAATAGGTGAGGCAAATATGGGCGGTGGACATTTCCAAGAGTTCGAGGATGAATACCTTGAAACTTTATACGATTTCCATGAGAAGTTACCAGGTCAAAGAGTTAGGAATGGAGATTTGGCAAAATACCTTGATGTATCTCCTGCATCTGCTACGGAAATGGTACAAAGGCTAGCTAAGAATGGATTTGTGGATTATGTTCCCTACAAGGGAGCCTTTTTGACACCTAAAGGTTTTGAGCATGGTATGATGATGAAAAGGAGACATAGGTTAGCGGAAGTTTTGTTGACATTACTTCCTTTTGAGGGGGATGTTCATGAAACTGCTTGCAGGCTAGAACACGCATTTGATGATGATCTTGAAGTCTGTATCTCTCTATTGCTTGGGAATCCCAAATTTGACCCCTCTGGGAGAGATATCCCTCCTCCTAACAGTAGGATTTCTGATAAAATAGAAAAACAAAATGATTTTGTTTCTCTGAAAAAATTGCAAAATAATCAATCAGGTGAAGTGATTATTTTGATGACAAGTTCAGATGATAGCAAAGTATTGGAGAACATTGGAATCTCAATAGGACAGACGATAACACATACAGATGCAGGATATATCTGTCAAAATAGTATTTTACAAATTTCTGAAGAACTCTCAGATCGAATCATATTGAGGTGTATTAGTGAAGAGTAATTTAGATGTTCTTCGCAGTAGTGAAGAAAGATTCCATGGTATTGATAGCCAATTTCTAACCGAAGGTTTGAGATTGGTATTATTGCTTCCAGGCTTCTCTCTCTTGTTTCTATTTGGGGCTTGGGCATACAAAGGCCAAAGTCCTGAATGGTGGCTTGACAATTTAGAACCAACTGTCAATTTTGATTTGTCTACATGCCTGACATTAATTTCCGTGACAATTTTGTTTGGTTTCTGCACCGGACTTTACCTTCATCGTCATCGAGTTCGTCTGACTAGGAAGGTTTTCCGAGCAGAAGTTGCTGCTGCTGCTGAGGCTCACCGCCCGGTTACAAGCATGCATGGTTATTCATCTGTTGATGGGTTGATTTCGAGAACCATGGCCAGTCACAACACTGCTCTTTGGATGGGATATTTTGCAACAGCAATTGCAATATTAGTGGCCTATTTGGATTCTGATTCTGAGGTTGGGCAACGAGGACTTCTTGCTAGTGCTTCTTTGATTACTATGGCTATAGGCCAACACCTTTCAACACGTAATCGGAAATTCAACATGGTTACACGAGATGGATTATTATCTGCTTACATTCCTCCATTGCATCCATCAACTCTAGAGATGGTATTCAATGATATGTTAAGGACCCAAATGGACCCACTATTACGTAGTACTTTTGAGGATTTTCTGGTAGAATTCGAATCTCATACTCGTAAAGGCGTCGATAGGGAGTTTGCAAGAGAGAAGTTTCTAATGTTGATGCATAGGAGATTCAAAGGTAGTTTAGATCGCAACACTACTAATCTAGAGATGACTGAAATTTTAACCGATGAAGGAGTTCATGCTATTTTGGAACACGAGGTATTCAATGAGGGGCTATGGGACTCACTTTACAATAGGTCAATGAGCTCTTATCCAGCCTTTTACAGGCTAATTGAACGTCTTGAGCAAGATTTGAGTGTTGGTCGTAAAAAAGATATGGACGGGTTACTTTTTGATGTAGATTTAGAGAATATTGTAACAGAAAGGGCAAATCTATTTTGTTACTTCCACAATCTTTCTGATAAGGAAAGACAAGTTGTATTAAGAGTTCATTCCCCTGATTTCAGACCACAAGACTTGTCGCTAAGGTACAATCTCAAGCCTGGCGAGAAAGTTTGGTGGTCAGAAGATGTAGTCCCCGTTTCTAGTGAAGGTGATGATGACATAATCGGTAGAATGTCTGGGCTTCTGCAGGATGGAACAATCGCTTGGCAAACTCTGTTACCCGAAAAAACAGGCGAAGCGAGTGTAGCAGTACGCCTCGAAAATATTAGTGGCGATTTATTAGTTGGAAAACAAATTAACGTTAGAGTCCGCCCTGAGTTTGTAAACTGGTTAAGAAATACTAGTTCATTGACTGCATATTTGATTGGTGGTATCGGTTTGTTTTCCTCAATTTTGTTCCAATTATTGGCAGTATTATCGGCTGCATAATACTAATTTCTTAATCGTAGCATTGAAAGCGATGATGCCATCGCAGAAGTCATGACCGAGCGTGCTACCGAGGATACACGTCCAGATTCAGACCTACGCGACCACCTTCATCAGATGGAAGCCAAAGTGCGTAAATTACGTGATGCTCGTAATAATCATAACGAGCAAGGGAAGCGTTTTGCTGAACAACGTAATGCTATTCAGGCACAATACAAAGAGCATCGAGAGAAACTTGACTTATCTGTCGCTGAAGTAAAAGCTATCAGGGCAGAACAGAATATTCACAAAGAGCGAAGAAACGCAATACAGGCTCAAATTAGAGATCTGATTGGACAGGCCAAGGCTCAGCGTGGAAATAAGGATGAGAAGAAGTCTGCTTCTTT